>CALMYM010000149.1 GCA_937873675.1 uncultured Alphaproteobacteria bacterium
CACGACGACCCACACCTCGCCGTCGTGTCGCTCGGCCTGCCCGACCGGACCTGGATCAACTTTTCGCTGGTCGCGCAATCGTCGCGTCCCGAGAACGGTCACGGAACTCTGCTCTCGACCTCGCTGATGGCGCTCGGCGCGATCGTGCTGTCGATCCTGATGGTGCGCTGGCTGACGCGGCCGCTTCTCGGCTTCGTCGACGCGGCCCGCCGCATCTATCGCGGCGGCGAGACGGTCATGGTGCCGGAGGACGGGCCGACCGAGATCCGCAGCCTCGCCGTCGCCTTCAACGAGATGCAGCGGCGGATCAAACGGCTGATCGACGATCGCACCCATGCGCTGGCCGCCGTCAGCCACGATCTGCGCACCCCGATCACTCGGCTCCGCCTGCGCCTCGGCGAGGTCGAGAACGCGGCGACACGGGGCGCGATCTCCGGCGATCTCGACGAGATGGAGCGGATGATCGACCAGACGCTCGCCTATCTCGCCGGCGATCGCGACGACGAGCCGGTGAAGCCGGTCGACGTCGCCGCGATCCTGGCGACGCTCGTCGACGATCAGATCGACGCCGGCCGCGAGGTGTCGCTCGAAGGCGCCCGAAGCGCCGTGGTCGAAGGGCGGCGGCTGGGGCTGAAACGCGCTTTCGCCAATCTCATCGACAACGCCGTCAAATACGGCGGCCGGGCGGAGATCCGCGTCGCGACCGAGACCGACGGGGTGGCCGTCACCATCGCCGACGAGGGGCCGGGCATCCCGGAAGCCGAGCGCACCCGTGTGCTCGATCCCTTCGTGCGGCTCGAACCGTCACGCAACCGCGATACCGGCGGTTGGGGCCTCGGCCTGGCCATCGCCCGACGCATCGTCGAGAGCCACGGCGGCACGCTGGAGCTCGCCGACAACGCGCCCAGCGGGCTCCTGGTGCGTGTGTCTCTGCCGGCGACCCACGGCGACCCACGGCCCAACTGAAACAATTTGTTACAGAACTGAAATCCTGCGACGGGCGAGGTGCGCCAGGGTCAGGGTGGCCATCCACCCGTGACCGGATACGACATGCGCCGCAGCCTCCGCATCGCCTCGCTCCTCTTCGCCCTCGCCGCCCCGTCGGCGGCTCTCGCCCACGACGGTCACGATCACGGCGCACCGCCGCCGCCGGTCTCGGCCACGGTGGCGCCGCGTGCCGATGCTTCTTCCGCCGATCTCGAGATGGTCGTGGTGGCGCGCGGAGCGGCGCTGGAGATCCTGATCGACCGCTTCCGCGACAACGCGCCGGTGACCGATGCCGTCGTCGAAGTCGACGGGCCGGACGGCGTCGTGAAGGCGTCGCCGGAAGCCGACGTCTACCGCATCGCCGCACCTTGGGCGATGCCGGGGCGCAGCTTCGATCTCGCCGTGACGGTGCAGGCCGGCGACATCGTCGACGTGTTGACGACGACGCTGAGCCTGCCGGCGGTGGAGCCGAAACCGGTCGCGGGGTCCGTCGTCACGCCGGCGCGGGCGAGTGATATCGGCACGCAGACGCTCGCCGACGGGTTCGGCGGATGGGGGTTGGCGCTCGCGGGTTTCGCCGCCGGTCTCCTGGTCGCCGCGTCGTTCCGGCGGCGCGCCGTGATCGCCGCGGTGATCGCCGGTCTGCTCGTCGTCGGTTTCGCAGTGGAAACGCCGGCACACGCCGCGGAGACGCCGCGCGATCTGTCGCAGCGTTTTCCCGACGGCTCGCTCTTCGTGCCGAAGTCGAGCCAACGGATTCTCGGCCTGCGCACGCTCTTCACCGAGATCGCCGATCATCCGACGACGGTGGAACTTCCCGGCCGGGTCATTCCCGATCCCGACGGGTCGGGCGTCGTGCAATCGTCGCTCGCCGGCCGGCTGCGCCCGCCGCCCGGGGGCTCCCCGCGCCTCGGCACACCGGTCGCGGCCGGTGTCGTCCTCGCCTTCGTCGAGCCGGCGGTTGCTGCGGCCGACGTCACCACCCAGCATCAGCAGGCGCGCGAACTCGATCAGCAGATCGCGCTGATCGAGCGCCGGCTCGAGCGCTATCGCCAGATCACCACCTCGATCACCCGCGCCCAGATCGAGGACGCCGAGCTCGAACTCGACGGGCTGAAGGCGCGGCGCAGCAATCTCGAGAAGCGCCAGCGCGCGGCGGAGGCGCTGGTCGCGCCGGTTTCGGGCGTGGTCGCCGCCGTCGCCGCCACGGCCGGACAGATCGCCGAGCCCAACATGGTCGTCTTCCGCATCGTCGATCCGAGCCGCTTCTGGGTCGAGGCGCTGGCCTACGAGGCTCATGTCTTCGCGCCCCGGGCCACCGGTCGACCGGCGGGCGGCGAGAGCTTCCCTCTCACCTTCGTCGGCAGCGGCCTGTCCGACCGCGCCCAGGCGGTGCCGGTGCATTTCTCGGTGACCGGCGAGGCCAAGGGCCTGCGCGCCGGCCAGCTCCTCACCGTGGCGGCGACGCTCGCCGAGACGCGCGGCGGTATCGCCGTGCCGCGTGCCGCGGTGCTGCGCGGCTCGAACGGCCGATCGCTGGTGTGGGAACACACCAACCCGGAGCGCTTCGTGCCGCGCGAGGTCCGGGTCGAGCCGCTCGACGGCGAGCGGGTGCTGATCGTCGCCGGCATCGAGGCCGGGCGGCGGATCGTCACCGGCGGCGCCGAACTGCTCAACCAGATCCGGTGAGGCGGCATGTTCCAATTCCTCGTCTCGCAGTCGCTGAAGAACCGGATCTTCGTCGTGGCGATCGCCGCGGCGCTGGTCGTGTGGGGGGCGCTCACCGCCACCCGGCTACCGGTCGACGTCTTCCCCGATCTCAACCGCCCGACCGTCACCATCATGACCGAGGCCGAGGGCCTCGCGCCCCCGGAGGTCGAGCAGCTCGTCACTTGGCCGATCGAGACGCAGATGAACGGCCTGCCCGGCGTCTCCCGCGTCCGGTCGGTCTCGGGCGTCGGTCTCTCGATCGTCTATGTCGAATTCGACTGGTCGACCGAGATCTTCCGCAATCGCCAGCAGGTCGCCGAGAAACTGACCCTCGTCCAGGCGCAGCTGCCGACCGGTGTCGTGCCGCAGATGGGGCCGGTCGCCTCGATCATGGGCCAGATCGTGCTGATCGCCGTCACCGGGACGGACGCGGTCTCGCCGATGGAGCTGCGCGAGACCGCCGACTTCGTTCTCCGCCCGCGCCTCCTCACCATCCCCGGCGTCGCCCAGGTCATCCCGATCGGCGGTGAGGTGCGGCAGTTCCGCGTGTCGCCCGACCCGGCGGCGATGCGGGCGCTCGGGGTCAATCTGGAGCAGATCGAGAAGGCGGTCGCCCGTTTCGGCACCAACACCGGCGGCGGCTTCACCGACCAGTACAGCCGCGAGTTCCTGATCCGCGCCATCGGCCGGTCGAAGAGCCTCGCCGATCTCGGTAGCCTCGTCGTCGCCACCGTCGACGGCCGCCCGGTGACGCTCGAACAGGTCGCCACCGTCGACCATGCGCCGAAGCTGAAGCGCGGCGAGGCCGGCTTCATGGGGCGCTCGGCGGTGATCGTCTCGGTGGAGAAGCAGCCGGGCGTCGACACGGTGCGCCTGACCCGCGACATCGAGACGGCGCTCGCCGATCTCGCACCGGCCTTGCCGGGCGGGATCACGGCGAAGGAATTGCTGTTCCGGCAGGCGAACTTCATCGAGGCGTCGATCGGCAACGTCGAGAAGGTGCTCCTCGAGGCGGTCGTCGTCGTCGCCTTCGTGCTCTTCGCCTTCCTGCTCAACGTGCGGACGACGGCGATCTCACTCACCGCCGTGCCGGTGTCGATCCTGGTGACGGCGATCGTCTTCCACCTCGCCGGGCTCACCATCAACACCATGACGCTGGGCGGCCTCGCCATCGCCGTCGGCGAGCTGGTCGACGACGCGGTGGTCGACGTCGAGAACATCTTCCGCCGCCTGCGCGACAACCGCGAGGCGGGGAACCCACGCTCGATCTTCGACGTGGTGGTCGACGCCAGCCGCGAGGTGCGCTCGGGCATCGTCTACGCCACGATGATCATCGTGCTGGTCTTCGTGCCGCTGTTCGCGCTCGACGGCATCGAGGGCCGGCTCTTCGCGCCGCTCGGACAGGCCTATGTGGTGTCGATCGCCGCCAGCCTCCTGGTCTCGATCACCCTGACGCCGGTCATGGCTTACTGGCTGTTGCCGGGGATGAAGCGGCTCGACCATTCCGACGGGGCACTGGTGCGCCTCCTGAAGCGGGCGAACGCCCGGGCGCTCGGCTTCGTCTTCGCCCGACCGGCGCTGCCGCTCGCCGGGGCCGGGCTCGGCGTCGTCCTCGCCATCGTCGCCGCGACGCAGCTGCCGCGCACCTTCCTGCCGCCCTTCAACGAGGGCACGCTGACCATCAACCTCCTGTTCGATCCCGGCATCTCGCTCGCCGAGAGCCATCGCGTCGGCCTCGTCGCCGAGCGGCTGATCATGGAGGTGCCGGAGGTGAAGCTGGTCGGTCGGCGCACCGGCCGGGCCGAGCTCGACGAACACGCCGAGGGTGTCCACTCCTCGGAAGTGGAGGTCGATCTCCTCCCCGGCGGCCGCTCGAAGGACGCGATCGCCGCCGACATCCGCGCCCGTCTCGCGGTGTTGCCGGTCGCCACCAACGTCGGCCAGCCGATCTCTCACCGGCTCGACCACATGCTCTCCGGCGTGCGCGCCCAGATCGCGCTGAAGATCTTCGGCGAGGATCTCGACACGATGCGCGCCGTCGCCGCCGAGTTCCGCGACAAGCTCGCCACCGTCCCCGGCGTCGTCGATCTCCAGGTCGAGAAGCAGGTGCGCATCCCGCAGCTCGAAGTGATCGTCGACTACCGCCGCGCCGCCCTGCACGGGCTCCAGCCGGCGGCGATCACCGACCAGCTCGAGCGTCTCTCCAACGGCCGCCTCGTCTCCCGCGTCGTCGACGGCAATCGCCGCTTCGACGTGGTGGTGCGGCTCGACGACAGCCGACGCACGACGCGGGCGCTCGGCGACATGCTGATCGAGACGCCGGAAGGCTGGATCCCGCTGCGCCAGATCGCCGACGTGGTGGAGACCGACGGTCCCAACCAGATCCTGCGCGAGAACGGCCATCGCCGCGTCGTCGTCTTCGCCAACACCTCGGGCGAGGCGAACATGGGCGAGGTGATCGGCGCCATCCGCGCCATCGTCGCGGCGACGCGGCTACCGGAGGGGATCTCCACCGGGCTCGACGGCACCTTCCGGGCCCAGGAGGACAGCATGCGCAAGATCGGCCTCCTGTCGATCGTGTCGCTGATGATGGTCGTCGCCATCCTGTGGAGCCGCTATCGCTCGACGGTCTTCGTCGGCGTGATCATGGCGAGCGTGCCGCTCGCCCTCATCGGCTCGGTGGCGGCGCTGTGGATCGCCGGGCAGCCGCTGTCGGTCGCCTCGATGATCGGCTTCGTGACGCTCACCGGCATCGCCACCCGCAACGGCATCCTCAAGATCAGCCACATCCTCAATCTGGCGATCCACGAGGGCCTGCCCTTCGGGCCGGAGCTGGTGGTGCGCGGCTCGCTGGAGCGCCTGACGCCGGTGCTGATGACGGCGCTCTCCGCCGGCGTGGCGCTGCTGCCGCTGATGATCGACGCCCATGCGCCGGGCAAGGAGATCCTCCACCCGGTCGCCGTCACCATCTTCGGCGGCCTGGTCACCGCGCCCGCGCTGGACACGGTGGGGGCGCGGGTGGTGGTGCTCCTCTGGGGGGGGCAAGCGCGGGGGGGGCCCGCCGCCGGGCCCCCCCCCCCCGGGGGGGCGACCGACGCCGACGTTCCCGCCACTTCCGCTCGACCGCTCGAGGCCTATTGACCGATGACCGAGGCATCCATGATCCGTTCGACGCTCTCCTTCGCCGCCCTCGCCTTCGCCGCCGCGCTCCTCACGCTCCCGGCTGCGGCGCATCAGCCGCGCGTCGGCCCGCACGGCGGCGCGCTGGTCGACGCCGGCGCGAAACATCACGCCGAACTGGTGGTCGACGGCTCCGACAAGGTGACCGTCCATCTCTCGGACATGTCGGATGCCGGCGTGTCGTCGAAAGGGTTCAAGGCCGACGCCATCCTCGTCGTCGACGGCAAGCCGGTGCGCTTCGCCCTCGAGCCGGCCGAGCCGTCGCACTTCGTCGGCACCGCGCCGGTGAAGGTGTCGAAGGGCGTGAAGGGCGCCATCCGCCTCACCGGGCCGGACGGCGTCACCTCGCAGGCGAAATTCTGAACGCACATCCTCCGCCGGCGCCGATCGCCGGTCTCCTCGAAAGGCTCACGCCATGATCGACAGACGTCGCTTCCTCACCGCCTTCGGTGGCCTCGCCGTCACCTCGACCTCTCTCCTCGCGATCGCCCCGGCGCTCGCGCGCCCGGCGATGCGGGTCCATCGCGATCCGAGCTGCGGCTGTTGCGAGGCCTGGGTCGCGCATGTGCGACGCGCCGGCTTCGACGCGCGGATCGAGGTCACCGCCGACATCGACGCCGTCAAGCGCCGGCTCGGCGTGCCGGACGCGCTCGCCTCCTGCCACACCGCCGAGATCGACGGCTATCTCGTCGAAGGTCACGTGCCGGCGGAGACGATCGAGAAGCTCCTCGCCGAGCGTCCGGCGATCCGTGGTCTCGCGGTGCCGGGCATGCCGATCGGCTCGCCCGGCATGGAGACGCCCGGCATGGCGCCGGAGCCGTTCCGGGTCGTCGCCTTCGCGTCGAACGGCGGGATGGCCGTCTTCGCCGACTTCCCGCGCGGCTGGATGCGCTGATCCGGTCCCGAACCCGCCGTCTTCGACCTACCCGCCCAGAACCTTCCCGCGACCGCTCCTCGGAGTGAACCATGATCCTCGTCCCGCCGTCCCTCTCGATCGACCGCCGCCGCTTCCTGGCCGGGTCCTCCGCTCTCCTGGCGAGCGCCGTCGCGCCGGGCGTCGCGCGCGCCGCCGCGCCGCTCCTCACCGTCGGCTCGCGCACCCTCGAGGTGAAGGGCAAGGCGGCGAAGGTGTTCGGGCTCGTGGGGCCGGACGGGACGCCGGGCCTCGTCGCCCGCGAGGGCGACCGCTTCACCGGCGACGTGGTCAACGCCACCGACGCGCCGCTGACCATGCACTGGCACGGCCAGGTCTTCGCACCCTTCGACCAGGACCGTTCGCGGCCCGGCGGCGGCACGACCCCGGTCGGCGGCCGTGACACGCACGACTTCCTGCTGACGCCCGGCACCCACTGGATGCACTCGCATCAGATGACCGAACAGCGCCTCCTCGCCGCGCCGATGGTGACGATCGAGAAGAACGCCGGCGACGTGCAGAACGTCGTCGTCATGCTGCACGACTTCGCCTTCCGCTCACCGGAAGAGATCCTCGCCGAGCTCGGCGGCGGTGGCGGCCACGGAGCGCATGCCGGCCACGGCGCGGCCCCGGCCCCGGCACCGGCGGCGAGCGGCGACCACGCTCACCATGACGCCCCCGCTCCGACCCCCACGCCGAGGCCCGGGATGCCGATGGGGCCGATGGGCGGTCACGCCATGCACGGCGCCGGCCCCGGGGCGATGATGGGGATGGGGTCCGGCGCGATGCCGGGGATGGGCCCCGGTGCCATGATGGGCAGGGGGCCGGGCGCGATGATGGGCATGATGGGCGGTGCGCCGCACGCCAACGACGTCGCCTACGACGCCCACCTCGCCAACGACCGCACCCTCGACGATCCGCAGGTGGTGCGGGTCGAGCGCGGCGGCCGGGTGCGGCTGAGGATCGTCAACGGCGCCACGGCGACGGCCTATTTCGTCGATACCGGCAGGCTCGCGGCCGACTGCGTCGCCGTCGACGGCTCGCCCTGCCGGCCGCTCGCCGGAACCCGGTTCCCGCTGGCCCAGGGCCAGCGCATCGATCTCGTCGTCACCGTTCCCCGCGACGGCGGCGCCTTCCCGATCCTGGCGCAGGTCGAGGCCGACCGGATGCTGACCGGCATCGTGCTGGCGACGGCGGGCGCCGAGGTGAAGCGTCTCGGCGCCACGGCCGAGGCCGCCGCCGCGTATTGCGACCTGTCGCTCGACATGCGGCTCGCCGCGGCGCGTCCGCTCGCCGCGCGTCCGGCCGATCGCAGTTTCCATCTGATGCTCGGCGAGGAAGCCGGCTATCGCTGGACGCTCAACGGCGCGGTGCACGGCGAACACACGCCGCTCGAGGCCAGGGTCGGCGAGCGCATCGAGATCATGTTCATGAACCCCACCTCGATGATGCATCCGATGCATCTGCACGGTCATCATTTCCAGGTGGTCGGCACGCGTGGCGGCCGCTTCGCCGGGCCGACGCGCGACACGGTGATCGTGCCGCCGCACACCCCGGTCGTGGTCGCGCTCGACCTCGACAAGCCGGGCGACTGGTTCCTCCACTGTCACCACCTCTACCACATGGCCACCGGCATGATGACCGAGCTGAAGGTGAGGTGACGGGGGATCGAAGGTCCGCCTTACCGAGGTGTCCGGCTCTCGAACGACGAACGGGCCGACCGAGGCTCACGCTTCGATCGGCCCGAGGTGGGGAGGTATCGCCGGCGGGTTCACATCGCCCGCCGGTCGGGGCGTTCGATCACTTGTCGAAGATCAGATGCAGCGGTTCGCGCACCTGGGAATGACGGACCTGGGCGTTGTCGAAGAAGGCGACGCCGAAGCCGTAGACCTTGGCGAGGTCGGCGAACTGCACGTCGAACTTCGAGGCGGTGGTCAGCGGCCGCTCGATCACCACGGTCCACTTGCCTTCCTTCCACTTGGCCGAGGTCTTGATCACGCCGCGGTCGCCGGTGAAGGGCTCGACCAGGATCGAGGCGACCTCGTCGCCGGCGACGAACCTGGTGTCGTCGAAGGGCACCTTGTCTGCCTCGCGCAGCCAATAGGTGCCGCCCTTGTTGGCCGGCTGGCCGCTCTTGTTCATGAATGCCGGCTTGCCGTCGACGAGCTTGATGTCGGCATAGCCGCCGCCGGTCTTGGCGTCGGACTTGCGGCCGGCTTCCGGCGACTTCTGCGGATCGAAGCGGGTGCTGTCGAGGTACTGGTTGTCGACCTGACCGAGGAAGCCGCCACGGACGTATTTCAGGTGCCAGATGTCGCCGAGCTCGCCCTCGTCCTCGGTGTACTTGTTGCCGTAGGGCTTGCCCGGCTCACCGGCATGGCACGAGGCTTGGCAGCCGAACTTCTCGTCGAAACCGAAGATCGACTTGTCGATGTTCCAGATGACGGCGAGCTTGTCCTCGTAGAATTTGTTGTTGTCGCCGCCCTTGTCGTCCGGGTCGGTGAGTTTCTTCCACGAACCGTCGGCCTGTTTGACGTAGGGGCTGCGGCGCACCGACAGGGTCGGATCGTCGTAGGTGAGGCGCAGCCAGACCGACTTGGCGTCGTAGGCCGCCTGGACGGTGCCCGAGGTCTCGCCGAGGTTGTCCTTGAAGTTGACGCCCTTCGTCGCCTTGATCGGCGTCACCGGGGCCTTCTCCCAGACGCCGGTGGCGACGTCGGCGTCGAGCACCGGCGCGGTGGCGGCCTTGACCGCGTGGACCGGGACCGGCTTCAGCGGAACCTTCTTCTCTTCCTGGGCGAGCGCGGTGCCGGCGAGGAGAGAGAGCGGCAGCACGACGGCGGCGGTGCGGAGCAGGGTCTTCATGGTCGAGGTCCTTCTCTTCGGGCGCGTGACGGGGATCACTCCTCGTGCCAGCCCGTGATCATCATCTTGAAGAGCGAGGTGGGTCGGACACCGGTGGTGCCGAGGTAGATGTGCGCCAGCATGAACAAGATCACGACGGCGCCGGCGAGGTAGTGCAGCATCGCCACCGGCAGGAGGCCGTCGAGGCCGAAGACCTTGGCCGGAGCGAGATCGGGGAAGAGGAAGACGAGGCCGGTGAGGACGACGACCGGGACGACCAGGTACATGATCACCCAGTAGACGACGGCCTGAAGGGCGTTGAAGTTGGCTTCCTCGGTCGGCGGATAGGGATGCGGAGCGCCGTGGAAGATGCCCCAGCCGTAGAAGACGGTCTGCTTCCAGCAGCGTTCGAGCACGCCCGGCGGCTTCGGCACGTATTGCCACCAGTTGCCGCTGACGATGTTGGCGACGACGAAGAAGCCGTAGGTGAGGAGCAGCGCCACACCGGCGATGTCGTGGATCTTCGCCGCCAGACTGAAGGGCACCAGATGGAGCCCCGGATCGGCGAAGTGCAGGCTGGCGCCGGTCACCGCCAGGACGATCATCAGCGCGGCGTTGGTCCAGTGCCAGAGGCGCAGCCAGACCGGCAGGAGATAGATGCGATGGCTCATGACGTCCTCCTGCGGCGGACAAAGGCCATGACGATGCGCACCGCCCCGTGGCCGAGGAGCCCGGCGACGGTGAGGCCGAAGAGGCCGATCACGGCGCGATCGATCAGCGGATGGCGGGTGGCGCCGACGACGTAGGCCGAGCCGAGCACCGAGGCGTTGGCGAAGCCGAGGTCGGTGCCGACGTTGGCGGCCGCGAAGCGGTAGAGGCGGGGGGGGGGGGGCGAGCCCCCCTGAAGGGACGGGCGGCGCGCCCTTTTCCCCCTTTCCTTTGCGCGGGGCTTTTGGGGAGGGGCGGGGGCAGAGGGCTGAGTCCTGCGAATGGCAGGTGACGCAGGCCTTTTCCGCCTTGTCCTTGGCGAGGATCTCATGGGAGGTGGCGAGGCTCTTCACCGGCGAGAGCGGGGTGTGGCACTCGATGCAGCGCACCGCCGACCAGTGCAGGCGGGCGTTGGGAAGCCAATCGTGCGTCGCGTAGAGGTCGGGGCGGACCTTCTTGGTCGGCAGCGCCGCCGAGAAGGAGGCGTAACGCAGATCCGAGTTGTGGCAGTCGACGCACATGGCGTTGTCCTGGGCCACGATCCTGCGCGGATCGCCGACCTTCATCGCCACCTTGTAGACGTGAGGGTCGTGGCAGGTCTGGCAGGTGAATTTGTCCTTGAGGTTCTTGGCGTGGACCGAGGCCTCGAACTGAGTCTCGACCCTGAGCGCCTTGGTGGCGTGGCATTCGCCGCACTCGCTGATCGACTTCTTCGCCTCGGGCGCATGCGGGAAGGCGACGTAGCCCTGACCGTGGCAGACCTTGCACTCCATGCCGGTGTGGTTGGAGCCGTCGAACTGTTTCGGGTCGTGGATGAACTTCGCCAGCGCCGCGAGGTCCATGTCGGCGCGCGGCGGGTTCTTCAATCCCGCCTCGGTGTGGCAGGCATAGCACTCGGCGTTGGAGGCGCGGATCTTCTCGATGAGCGCCGGATCGGTCGGCGCCGCGCCCTTGACGTCGGCGGCCGTGGCCGCCCCCGGCGCGACCGCCAGAGTCGCGAGGGCGAAGGCGGCGAAGAGCGATTTCGAGGCGGGCCTCATGAGGCGGTTCCCCTTCCGGTCGAAGGGAGAACCGCAAGACCCGGGCCAGTCCGGCGGAATTCCAGAAGTCGCTGTTTCCCGACGATTTCCCGGCGCGGCATCGGGCGTCCGCGCGCCGCGAGAGTGTCGCGATTTCGCGACAGGTGTCGTCAATCGATGACGATGCCCCAGCGCTTCATGCGGACGTAGAGGTTCTGCCGCGGGATGCCGGAGAGGCGGGCCGCTTCCGAGACGTTGCCGTTCGCCGCGACGAACAGCCGGCGCAGATAGTCCTGCTCGAAATCCTCACGGGCGTCGCGATAGGCGGCGACGTCGTGCCCTCCGACCACGGCGGTCTCGGGCGGGGCACCGCCGGGGGAAGCGACCGGTTCGATCACCGCGGCGACGTGGGAGACGTCGATCGGCCCGCCGGGATGCAACGCCACCAGCCGCTCCACCGCGTGTTTCAGCTGGCGTACGTTGCCGGGCCAGGACTGAGCCTCGAGCAGACGCAGCGCCTCCGGCGACCACGGCCCGACCGAACGGCCGAACTTCGCCTGGAAGTGTTCGAGGAAATGAGTGGCGAGCAGCACGACGTCGCCGGCCCGTTCTCTGAGTGGCGGCAGACGCAGCACCACCACGTTGATGCGGTAGAAGAGATCCTCGCGGAAGGCGCCGGTCGCCACCAGTCCGGCGAGCGGCCGATTGGTCGCCGCGATCAGCCGGAAGTCGCTCGAGCGTCGCTCGGTCGAGCCGACCCGCGAGAAGCAGCCGTCCTGGAGGACGCGCAGCAGCGCCGACTGCAGCTTGGGGCTCATGTCGGCGATCTCGTCGAGGAAGAGCGAGCCGCCGTCGGCCTTCTCGATCGTTCCGGCCGTGGTCTTGGCCGCTCCGGTGAAGGCGCCCTTCTCGTAGCCGAAGAGCAGGCCTTCGAGCAGGCTCTCGGGCAGCGCACCGCAGTTGACGTCGAGATAGGGGCCGCGTCCGCGCCGGCTCTCAGCGTGGATCAGGCGGGCGACGACATCCTTGCCGGTGCCGCTCGCGCCCTCGAGCAGGACCGTGGTGTCGAGCGTCGCCACTTGGCGGATCTGGTCGACGAGGCGGGTCATCGCCGGCGATGCGGCGATCAGCTTCGGGCCGGCGACCGCCGCCTGCAAGCGATCGATCTCGCGATAGGCGCGGTCCATCTCCAGCGCCTTGTCGATCACGCGCTCGAGGTCGTCGAGGTCCTCGAAGGGCTTGGTGCGATAGTCGAAGAGGCCCTCGCGCACCGCCCGCATGGCGTCCCGCACGTCGGCATGGCCGGTGATCATGATCGCCACCAGTCGCGGGCGCTGAGCGCGGAACTCGCGCAGCAGGTCGAGGCCATCGGCGTCGGGCAGGCGCTGGTCCATCAGGATCAGGTTGAAGTCGTCGGCCGCGAAGGCGGCGCGCGCTTCCGCGCCGGTCTCGGCGAGGGTCAGCACCTCGCACCGATCGCGCAACAGACCGGCGAGGAGGGTCCGAGTGAAGTGGTCGTCGTCGACGACGAGGATCCGGGGCTGCGTCATGCGGCGATCTCGTCCGATGATCTCGGGGCGGCGGAGACCGCCTCCGGCAACCACAGAGCAAGAGACGCACCACCTTCCGGCCGGTTGGCGGCGCCGACCTCGCCCTCGTGCAGGAGGACGATGTGCTGGACCACGGCGAGGCCGAGGCCGGTGCCTTCCTTGCGCGTCGTGAAGAACGGCGTGAACAGGCGGCGCATGGCGTCGTCCGAGATCCCCGGTCCGTCGTCTTCCACGGTGAAGCGCCAACCGGGGCGGCCGTCGGTGTGCGCGGCGAGTGCCAAGGTGATGCGGACACGACCGCGCTCGCCCGCCGCCTGCGCAGCATTGGTGAGCAGATTGAAGATCGCATGGCCGAGCAGGTTGGGGTCGACGACCGCGATCGCCGGCGCCTCCGGCAGGTCACGCTCGACCGTGACCCGGCGCCCGATGCTCTGGTTGAAGAGCGCGAGCGCATCGTCGATGACGGAGCGGAGATCGGTCGGCCGGCTGTCGAAACAGGAGACCTTGGTGAAATCGAGCATGCGCTTGACGAAGGCGGAGCAGTTCTGCCCGGCCTTGCGGATCTCGCCGAGCATCTCGCGCACCCGGTCCGGCTTGTCGACGGAACGTTCGGCCAATTGGGCCATGTCGACGACGCCGACCAGCGGATTGTTCAACTGATGGGCGATCTCGCCGACCATCGTTCCCATCGCCGAGAGCTTCTCCAACTGGACGATGCGCTGGTGTTCGTCGGAGATCTTCAAGAGGCGATGTTCCAACTCGTGTTGGCGATGGTAGGCGGCCTCGACACCGGCGAGCGCCCGGTTGAACGAGTAGAAGACGCCGCCCCCGACGACGAGGCTCGCCAGGATGGCGAGAACCATCCAGTTGGTGAAGGTCGCCTGGGCGCGACTGCGGTCGGCGAAGATCGCCAGCACGCCCACTTCTCGCCCCGAGGCGTCGGTGAGCGGCGCGGTGGCCATCGACAACGGACGACCCCGCGACCGATCGGTCCGGATCGACCCGTCGCGC
>CALMYM010000150.1 GCA_937873675.1 uncultured Alphaproteobacteria bacterium
CGGCGCGGGCGGTGATCAACCCCAATCGCCAGGACGATCTCTCCGGCCTCGGCCAACTCGCCGCCTGCGGCGTCGCCTTCCTCACCCTGGTCGGGCTCGCCCGCGAGCTGCGCCGGCGCGGCTTCTTCCGCGGCCGGTCGGAGCCCGATCTCCTCGGCCTTCTCGATCTGGTGGCGCTCGGCACCGTCGCCGACGTGGTACCGCTCCTCGGGCTCAATCGCGCCTTCGTGGTCAAGGGGCTGCAAGTGGCGCGGCGGCGGCGCAACCCGGGGCTCGCGGCGCTGTCGGCGGTGGCGCGGCTCAACGGGCCGATGTCGCCCTATCACCTCGGCTTCCTGATCGGGCCGCGGATCAACGCCGGCGGTCGCATCGGCGACGCGGCGCTCGGCTCGCGGCTGCTCGCCACCGACGATCCCACCGAAGCGGAGCGGATCGCCGCCGACCTCGACCGGCTCAACAAGGAGCGTCAGGTGATGGAGGCGGCGATGGTGGAGGAGGCCGACGCCCAGGTCTTCGCCCGCTTCGGCGCCGATCCCGGGGCGATCGTCGTCGCCTCGTCGGCGGAGTGGCATCCCGGCGTCGTCGGCCTGATCGCGGCGCGGCTGAAGGAGAAGTGGGGGCGGCCGGCGCTCGCCGTCGCCTTCGATCGCGGGCCGCTCGGCACCGGTTCGGCGCGCTCGATCCCGGGGGTCGATCTCGGTGCGGCGATCCGGGCGGCGGTCGATGCCGGACTGGCGCCCAAGGGCGGCGGCCACAAGATGGCGGCGGGCCTGACGGTCGAGGAGAGCCGGCTCGACGACGTCCGCGCCTTCCTTTCCGAACGGCTCGAGGCGACGGTCGCCACCTCGCTCGAGCGGCGCGAGTTGAAAGTCGACGGGGCGATGACCGCGAGCGCCGCGACGGTGGAGCTGGTGGAGATGCTGGAGAAGGCCGGACCCTACGGATCGGGCCAGCCCGAACCGCTCTTCGCCTTCCCCGCCCACCGGGTCGGATTCGCCGACGAGGTGGGCACCGGGCACGTGCGGATGTCGATTTCGAGCGGCGACGGGACGTCTCTCAAGGCGATCGCCTTCCGCGCGGCGAAGGAACCGATCGGCCGGGCGATCCTCGAGGCGCGGGGGCGCGGGCTGCACGTCGTCGGGGCGCTCGGATTGGATCACTGGCAGGGTGATGCAAGAGTGCAACTGCGTGTCGTCGATGTCTGCGAACCGCGGAAGGCGACTTGAGACGGGCGTGAAATTCCGTTTTCTAGGGTGCGTGATTCACCGTTCGGTAAGGGTGAGGAAACGATCCTTCCTCCCGTGCTTCTCGTGTCGGGAGTGGGGCAATGACGTCGATTGCGGAGACGGTTCAGGTGATGGAATCGGGAATGGGACAGGCGGTCGCGGAGACCGCAGGGGGACAGGTCCACAAGGTCCGCGTGTCGCGTCGCGATCGCCGGATGGTGCGCACCGCTCTCGGCATCATGGCGGTTCTGGCGACGTTGGACGCGGTCCTCTATCTGGGACGCTTCATCTGACGCAGACCGTCGTCACAGACGTTCGAATCATCGCAACGCCGCCCCTCGGGCGGCGTTCTGCTTTTCGGGGGGGTAGGGTGCAAAGAGCGAAGCGAATTGCACCGGCGGAATACGCGAGGAACGGCCGTGGTTCACCGCGAGGTCCTGCGGTGCAATTCGCTTCGCTCTTCGCACCCGGGCTCTACCCCGCCAGCTCCCCGAGCGCCGCGTCGAAGGCGGCGACCAGACGGTCGACGTCGGCGCGGGTGGTGGTGGGGGCGATCAGCATCATGTTGTGGAAGGGCGTGATGATCACGCCGCGCTCGATCAGATAGAGGCGCAGGGCGCCTTCGATCTCGGCATCGCCGATCCGCCCCGCTTCGCCGCCGTCGCGCGGGCGGGTGGGGGAGAGCATGAACTCGACGCGGGCGCCGACCTTCGTCACCACCCAGGGCAGGCGATGACGGGTGACGACCCGCTCCAGTTCGCCGGCGAGCAGGTCGGCGAGCGCGATCATGTGATCATAGGCGCCGGCGGTCATGACCCGGGTGAGGCAGGCGCGCATGGCGGCGACGGCGAGCGCGTTGGCGGTCAACGTCGTGCCCATGCCGGAATAGCCCGGCGTCGCGGCGCGCGCCCGCTTCATGCCCTCGGCGACCGCGTCGGTGAAGCCGTAGACGGCGGCGGGGACGCCGCCGGCGATCGGCTTGCCGAGGACGAAGAAGTCGGGATCGAGGCCGTGGGCGCGGGTGTAGCCGCCGGGGCCGGAGGAGATGGTGTGGGTCTCGTCGATGGCGAGCAGCGTGCCGGCGGCGCGCGTCAGCTCGCGCAGGCCGTCGTGGAAGTCGGGGTCGGGCAGCACCATGCCGATGTTGGTCATCACCGGCTCGGTGAGGACCAGGGCGACGTCGCCGTCGGTGAGTTCGGCCTCGAGTGCGGCGAGATCGTTGAAGGGGACGATGCGGGTGTGTTCGGTCAGATCCCAGACCTGGCCCATCAGGCCGGGGCGCAGGATGGGGCGGCCGTCGCGCAGGCGCACGTGGGTGTCGTCGACGGCACCGTGATAGCAGCCGTCGAAGACGAGGATGTCGCGGCGGCCGGTGACGGCGCGGGCCCAGCGGATGACGGCGCGGTTGGCGTCGGAGGCGGTCATGGTGATCTGCCACCACGGCAAGCCGAAGCGGGCGGCGAGGAGGCGGCCGACCTCCGGGACGTGGACCGAGGGCAACATGCCGGTGATGCCGAGTGCGGCCTGTTCGGCGACCGCCTCGACGATCGCTTCCGGCGCGTGGCCGAACATCGAGCCGGTGTCGCCGAGGCAGAAATCGACGTGAGCGTTGCCGTCGGCGTCGGTGAGGGTCGAGCCTTTCGCCCGCTCGAGGAACATCGGGAAGGGCAGGCCCCAGTCGCTCATCCAATGGAGCGGCACGCCGTCGTGCCAATGGGTTGCCGCCTCCGCCGCGAGGGCGGCGGAGCGCGGTCGACGCGCGGCGTAGGAGGCCCGTTCGCGCTCGACGAGCGCGGCGAGGCGGGCGAGGGACACGCCGTGACGTCTCGCGCCCGGATCGCTCCCCGAGAGGGCGTGCGGGCGTGAGAGTTCGTTCGCGGTCATGGATCACCTCGCCTTCGTGTCGGTCGGCCGAATTGTGCGGTCGTCCGACAGCGAAGGCAACGGTGTCATATGGAATCCGTCGCGTCGAAGAGCCCCGGCGCGGGCGGGGCGACTTCGGAGAGCGGATTTCGAAGCTCGGATGTGGTCATCCGAGCTTCGTGTCAGCGCAAGAGGCCGATGGCGGTCAGCGCCGCCAGGCAGAACACGAGTCCGAGTTCGAAGGCACTGGGTGCTCCCAGATGCCCGACGATACGCTTGAACGATTGCACGGCCGTGACCCGCAACGAAGAGGGGAGATCCGAGCGCGGAGGCTCTTGGACGAGCTCCTACGCGCGGGGCGTGACGATAGTATGAACCCGGGCGTCCGGGAAGGGGCCGTTCTCGAATAATTTCAACCGATTGCCCGACCCGAGCGAGATTCTTCGAGGCGCGCCGACGGGGTTCGATCAGTGCGAGTGTGAATGATGTCTCGTATAAACCTGTGGTGGTGATTGCCGGGCGGGGGATGCCGGCGTAGCATCGCGCTTCGAGGCATCGTGGCAACCGGCGAGGTGGGGCGTGGCGGTCGACGAGGGCTTTTCGGTGACACCCGCGACGGCGGTGCCGACGAGCGGGCTCGATCTCGCCAAACTCGCCTCCGGCCGCGTCGTCGAGGCGCGGGTCGCCTCGCTCGCCGAAGGCATCGCGCTCGTCGCCAGCCGCCACGGCACGCTCCAGGTCGATCTCTCGCAATTCGGCGACCGCTTGCCGGCGGTCGGCGACGGGGTGCGGCTGCCGGTGCAGGCGGTCGAGGGTGGCGGCAAGCCGGCGATCACCCCGGTGGAACACACGCCGGCCTCCGGCGACGCGAGCGCCGTCCGCACCGCCGCCGAGGATCCGGCGATGGTGCTGGCGCAGGCGGTGCGCACCGCTGCGGCGACGCAGACCGGGCTCGCGCCGCTCTACGCCAGTCTCGCCGGTCTCGCCGCGGCGCCGCAGGGCAGCGTGCCGGAACCGGTTCGAGCGCTGGTCGCCCAGCTGATGGGGGCGCGGCTCGCCGAGGGGGCGCCGCCGAGCGCGGAGGCGGTGCGCAAGGCGTTCGCCGGCTCGGGGATCTTCCTCGAGTCGCGCCTCGCCGCGGCCCCGGGGCGGGCGGCGGCCCCGGCGGAGGATCTCAAGGCGGCGCTGTTCTCGCTACGGGCGGCTCTGGAGAAATGGGTCGGCGGATCGCCGGCCGGACCTGCTGCGTCGGGTGGCGGAGCGCCGAGTGGGGCGGTCGCGGCCACGACGAATTCCGGCGGGGCGCCGCAGCGGTCGCCCACCACGCCCGCTTCGCCGACCACGCCCACCACGGTGGCGGTGTCGAGCGGCGAGGGCGGCGTGCGATCCGGACTCGGGCGGCTGGCCGGCGCCGCCTCCGGCGGGGGCGTGGTCCCACCACCGGCGGCGAGCGAGCGGGGGCCGAGCCCGACCATCGCGGCGACGAGTGGCGGTCCGCCGGCGATCGCGACCGGGGGCGCGACATCGCTGCCTCCCACCGGTCCGGTCACCGACGCCAATCGTGGCGTCACTCTCGCTCCGAGCGCTCCGAGCGCTCCGAGCGCTCCGGGCGTCCCGGCGCCGGCACCGCCGGCCGCGTCGACGCCGACCGGATCGGTGCCGACGTCGCCACCGCCCTCGGCCGTGCCGACAGCCGTCGCCGGTCCCGTCGGTGCGGCCCGATCGGGCGCAGGCGAGGCGGGCGCGCCGCCGCCGCAGTCGGCGATCACGCCTTCGCCGCCGCCGTCGATCGCGCCACTGCCGCCGCCTTCTTCGCCGTCGCCGCTCGGGGCGGTCCCGCCGCCGCCGATCCCGCCGCAATCAGCGAACCCGGCCTCGCCCGCATCGCCGGCGCCTCCTTCGCTGGCGCCGGCCGCGCCGCTCGCATCGCCACCGCTCGGCGGCAGCGTCGGTGATGCGTCGCCCGTCGCGGTCGCGCCGGGTGGGCTGCCCGCCGCTCCGCCGCCGGCCGGATCCCCATCGCCCGGTGCACCAGCATCGCCGCCGCTTGCCGGATCATCGCAGCCCGGCCCGTCCGGACAGCCGGTCTCGCTCGCGCCCGTCGGCGCCGCCCCCCGCCGCCCCCCCCATCGCGCCGCCGGCCGCGACGCCTCCCGCCGCACCGCCCTCGGCCGCGTCTCCGATCGCCTCGACGGCGGCACCGCTGTCCGCGGTTTCGGGGGCGGCGGCAACGGGTGTGTCGGCGGCGGCGGGCTTCGTCGCCGGTGTCGGGCCGGTCGCGGCGCCGAACGTCGCAGCGCCGCTCCCATCCTCCGTGGCGGCGAGTGGCGGGGAAGATGGGCTCGAAGGCGCACTCCTGTCGGCTTCGATCTCCGCTGCGACACCCGCCGCCGTGCCACCGAACGCCACGCGGGGCGAGGACGATGCGGTGACGGCGCTGTTGCAGGTGGTGGTGCGCGGTCTCGAGATCGCCGGCAGCCTGACCGCGACCCGACCGAACGAGGCGAGCGAGGTCGCGGCGGCCCTGGCGGCGATCGGCTCGGAGCGCGAGTTGAAACCGCCGCCGCCGCGCCGCGGACAAGCGCCGCGCGGTCAGGCGGCGCAGCCGATCGACGGGGTCGGCGACGGCGGCGTCGAGGGGTTGGCCAAGCGGACGCTGGAGCGCACCGAGGGCGCTCTGTCGCGCATCCTGCTCGAGCAGTTCGCGGCGCTCGATCGCCGGCCGGAAGATCCGACCCGACCGGCGGAGGCCGGATCGCAGCGGCAGTGGACGGCGGAGATGCCGATCGCCACGGCGGGCGGCACCGGTGTGGTGCAGATGACGGTCGAGCGCGACGGCGGTCGGGCGAAGTCCGGCGAGGCGTCGGCGTCGACCGGGTGGCGGGTGCGCTTCTCGCTCGACGTCGAACCGCTCGGCCCGATCCACGCCCGGATCGGGCTCTCGGGCGAGAAACTGTCGATCGGCCTGTGGGCCGAGCGGCCGGACGCGGCGGCGCGGCTCGGCGACGACGTCGGCCGCCTGCAAGGGGCGCTCGAAGCGGCGGCGATCCCGGTGGAGAGCATCCATCTCGCCACCGGCCGACCGGCCTCGTCCACCGCGACGACGACCGCCGGGCGGTTCGTCGACGTCAAGCTCTGAGGAGGTGGCCGTGACCGGCGAAGAGAGGGACGACGAGGCCCGCCGGCTCGCGGTGGCGCTGAAGTGGGACCAGGACGGTGCGCCGGTGGTGGTCGCCAAGGGGCGCGGCGCCGTCGCCGAAGCGATCGTCGCCTCGGCCGAGACCCACGGCGTCGCGGTCGAGGAGAACCCGATCCTCGCCGCGGCACTGGCCCAGGTCGAACTCGACGAGGAGATCCCCGAACAGCTCTACAAGGCGGTCGCCGAGGTCATCGCCTTCGTGCTGCGCTCCGCCGGGAAGGCGTGAGGCGCGCCGATCGGCCGCCTCAGCTGCGGCAGTGCTCGATCAGGCGATCGAGGAAGACGCCGCACTTCACCAGTTCCGATTTCTCGATGAACTCGTTGGGGATGTGCGCCTGGCCGATCGAGCCGGGGCCGACGACGACGGTCGGCATGCCGCCCATGGTGACGAAGAGGCCGGCCTCGGTGCCGTAGGCGACCTTGGTGTGGTCGTTGCGGCCGGCGAGCCGCTTGGCGAGCACCGTGGCGTCGCTCTCGGGCGGGGTGTCGAAGCCGGGGAAGCCGTTGACCAGTTCGATCAGGATGCCGGTCGCCGGGTCGCGGGCCTTCATCCACGGTTCTACACGATCGCGGGCGAAGGCGCGCAGCTCGTCTTCGAAGGGCTGGTGGTCGATGCCGGCGAGCATGCGGAACTCGAACTCGAAGGTGCAGCGCTCGGGCACGATGTTGAGGGCGGTGCCGCCCTGGATGGTGCCGACGTGGGCGGTGGAATAGGGCACGTCGTAGAGCGGATCCTGCGGGCCGTCGCTCTCGAAGCGCCGGGCGATCTCGCGGATCTTGCCGATCACGTCCATCGCCGCCTCGATGGCGTTGACGCCCTTCGGCGCCAGCGACGAGTGGCAGGAGTGGCCGTGGACGGTGACCCGGTAGCTCCACTTGGCCTTGTGGGCGACGACGACGCCCATGTTGGTCGGTTCGCCGACGAAGGCGGCGATCGGCGTCACCGGCACCAGTTCGTCGATGCGCTCGAGCGCGTTGCGCACGCCGATACAGCCGACTTCCTCGTCGTGGGAGAGGCAGAGATGGATCGGCTTCTTGAGCGGCGCCGCGGTCATCTCGGCGATCTTCGACAGGCAGACGGCGGCGAAGCCCTTCATGTCGGAGGTGCCGCGGGCGTAGAGGCGCGAACCGATCTCGGTCAGTTCGAACGGGTTCGTCGCCCAGTCCTGGTCCTCGATCGGCACGGTGTCGGTGTGGCCGGAGAGCACGTAGCCGGGGACGTCGCGCGGGCCGACGGTCGCCCACAGGCAGGCCTTGGTGCCGGTCGGGTCGAGGACGCGCTCGAAGGTGACGCCGTGGCGGCCGAGATAGTCCTCCACCCATTCGATCAGCGGCAGATTGGAGTTGCGGCTGGTGGTGTCGAAGGCGACGAGATGGGCGAGGATCTCGGTGGCGAGGTCGGTCATCGGGGCTCGTGATCGCTGGGAATCGGTCGCCGCCCGGGAAGGGCGGCGCAACCCGCACTCTAGCGGCATTTCCCCGGGCGGCGCCAGAGCCGACGGCGTGCTGCCACGCGGCGGACCGAGAGGGAACGTCCCGATCCGCCGCGCGACGGCGGGTTCCTCCGGGCAACGGGAGACGCCCGGCGAACCGCCGACCGGTGCCCGATCGCCTCAAGCGGTGGTGTCGAGCACCAGGGAGGTGAGGCTCGACGAACTCGTCGCACCGCCGGCGCCGTAGGTGGTGGTCGAGCTCTTCTTCTCCTGCAACTGCTTCAGGAACTCCTCGAGCAGTTTCGCCAGATCGCTCGACGACGAGGTCGACGACGACGCGGCGTCGGCGGCTTCCTCGCTCTCCGGCGGCGGCGGTCCACCGGGTCCCCCACCAGGTCCGCCGGGCCCACCTTGCGGCGCGGCGGAGGCGAAGAGCTGTTTCAATTCGTCGGCCTGATCGGAGGTCAGGGTTCCGGCATCGACCTGCTCGTCGACGAGATCGGCGAGCTTCTGCTGCATGTCCTGCGGGCTCGACGGGCGGCCGGAGCCCTCCGTCGGCCGGTTCGCCTGCATCGCCTGATCGATCGCATCGAAGGCGTCTTCCAGGGCGCTGCGATCGCTTTCCTGGATCGTGCCGGAAGAAATCTCCGAATCGAGCTCCTTCTGGAGGCTCTCGCGCGGCGACATCATCGGGTGATGCAACCGTGTGTCTGTGACGGACGTCATCTTCTGTCCTTTCGCGTCGGCGGAAACACTTCCGGATATCCGCCGAATACGAAGGGACGACCGTCCGGTTAATCGTCTGTCAACACATCACGTCATGCGATTTCCCCGTGTTTCCTCCGCCCGCATGGATACAATCCGATACAAAATTCCGGATGCGAAACCGCGTGAATGTGGCATTCGATGACCATGACCGCGTCGCCTCATATCCTCGTCGTCGAAGACGATCGCGAGATCTCCAACCTCGTGGCGCGCTACCTGCGCGCCAACGACTGCCGCGTCTCGCTCGCCGCGAACGGGCGCGACATGGATCTCCATCTCGCCGAAGGCCGGTTCGATCTGATCGTGCTCGATCTGATGTTGCCGGGCGAGGACGGTCTGGCGATCTGCCGTCGCCTCAGGCGGGGCAACCGCATCCCGATCATCATGCTGACCGCCAAGGGCGATCCGCTCGACCGGATCATCGGCCTCGAGATGGGCGCCGACGACTATCTCGCCAAGCCCTTCGATCCGCGCGAGTTGCTCGCCCGCGTCCGGGCGGTGCTCAGGCGGGTGCGCGACGCGGCCGATACGGCGAACGAGAAGGCGTCGCGGCGGCACACCTTCGCCGGCTTCGCCATCGACGTGGGGGCGCGGCGGCTCGCCGATCCGCGCGGCGCCGAGATCGCGCTCACCGGGGCGGAGTTCGACCTCCTCCTGGCGCTGGTCGAGCGGCCGGGGCGGGGGCTGTCGCGCGATCGCCTTCTCGATCTCACCCAGGGACGCACCGCCCGACCGCTCGAGCGGTCGGTCGACATTCTCGTCAGCCGGATTCGGCGTAAGATGGAGCAGGATCCCCATCATCCGGAGATCATCAAGACGGTGCGCTCGGGAGGATACATGTTCGCCGCGGACGTCGAGAGTTCATGAGGGCCCTGTTCGGCCGCTTGATGCCCCGTCGCATCGCCGCTCAGTCGGCGGCGGTGGTGGTCGCGGCCGTGGCGCTCATCCATCTGGCGCTCACCGCGCAACTGTGGCTCCTGGAGAGCCGGGTCGAAGACCAGCGCCGCGATTTCGTTCCGGCGTGGCACTTCGTCCGGGTGGTCACCGCCGCACCGCGCGGGGACGAGCGCGAACGGATGCTCGCCGGCATGAAGCGGGCCTTTCCCAACCTCGAAATGACGATCTCCCGGTCGCCGCCGACCGGCGCCACCGTGACGCTCGACGTGAACGACCGCCGGCCGCCGCTGCCGAGGTATGCGGCGATCGATCCGGACCTGCGGGTGATGCAGTTGCTGCCGGATCCCCCGGGCATCGAAATTTCGGCCACCGCCGCCGCCGCCGAACTTCCCGCCCCGCTCGCCTTGGCGGGGGCCCATCGCTTCCCCGTCGCTCTCCCGGACGGTGACTGGATCACCTTCGTCGATCGGCCCCCCCCGCCGCCGCCCTTCCTGTTCGGGCCGTGCGGGCCGACCATCGTCTTCGTCGCCCCGTCGGCGGCGTTGCTCGGCCTGTGGGCGGTGCGCGGGCTCGTCGGGCCGTTGAAGGCGCTGGCGACCGCGGCGCGCGATTTCGACATCGAGGCCGAACCGGCGCCCCTGCCGCGGCAGGGGCCGGAGGAGGTGCGGGTCGCGGCGTCCGCCTTCGAGGCGATGCGCCGGCGCATTCGCGGGTTGGTCGAGGACCGTACCCGCATGTTGGCGGCGATGGGACACGATCTGAGAACGCCGCTCACCCGGTTGCGGCTGCGCAGCGAATTCGTCGGCGACGACGCGCTCAAGGGCGAGATCCAACGCGACCTCGCGGCGATGAACGGCATGATCGAGGGCGCGCTCACCTATCTCGCCGAGGGACGCCATCGCGAGCCGATCGGTCTCGTCGACCTCTCCGTCATGTTGCAGACGATCTGCGACGGATGGAGCGATCTCGGTCGCGACGTCGCCTTCGAGGGACCGGATCACGTCGTGCGGCGGGTGCGGCCGATCGCGATCGGGGGGGCCCTCGCCAATCCCGCCGAAAACGCGCTCCAGTTCGGCGGCCGCCGGACGGGGGGGCCGCCCCGCCGCCGCCCGCGCCCCCCTGCCGGCC
>CALMYM010000151.1 GCA_937873675.1 uncultured Alphaproteobacteria bacterium
CACGACCAGGTCGAGGCGATGACGCTCGCCTCCCGCATCGCGGTGATGGACAACGGCCACATCCGTCAGTTCGCCGATCCGGCGACGATCTACGAGGAGCCGGTCGATCTCTTCGTCGCCGGCTTCATGGGCTCGCCGCCGATGAACATGCTGCCGGGCGTGCTCCGCCGCGATGGCGCGCCCTGCGTCGAGGTGGCGAACGGCGGCGCCGGACCGATCCGCTTCCCCCTGGCGGCGGGCGCCGCGGCGATCACCGCGACCGAGGGCCAGAAGGTGGTGTTGGGGCTGAGGCCCGAGACGATCTTCGCCGCCGGCAGCCGGCTCGACGGCCCCGACCGCTTCGTCTTCGAGGCGGCGGTCGACGTCATCGAGCCGACCGGTCCGGACACCATGCTGGTCTTCGCCTTCGGCGACACCGAGGTGATCGCCCGGGTCGAGCCGGACAGTCCGGCGAAGGTCGGCGAAGCCTTCCGTTTCGAGGTCGACATGGCCAAGGCCAAACTCTTCGACGCCGCATCCGGAATGCGGTTGTCCGCCCCGCGCTGACCGGGGCGCTCCGAGGGTTCGGGAACCGGCGATCCGGCCGGTGCCGCGATCGATGACGGGTCGTCGGACCATCTCGCGCCGTAAGAAATCACGATCGCATCGCAAGGAAAAATGTCACGATATTCATCGTCGCGATGGTCGTCTGCGGCTGTTCCGGTGTCATCCGGACGTCGCCGTTGATCTGGGTCATGGCATTTCTGACAGAAATACCAACAATAGTTCCAGTTCGGACATGCCTACCCGGCGCGATGACCAGGGAAGGAGAACGGCATGACGACCCTCCTCATTCCGAGACGGGTTCAGGACGTCGCCGCGAGCAATCTCGGCGAGTACGACGAGGCTCGTCGCATCTTCACCTGGGAAAGCGCCCGGGCACTGCTCGACGGCTTGCCCGGGGGCGCGCTCAACATCGCCCACGAGGCGGTCGATAGGCATGTGGCGGCGGGGCGCGGGGCGAAGATCGCCATCCGCTGGATCGCCAAGGACGGCACCCGGCGCGACATCACCTATGCCGATCTCGCCGCCGAGACCAACCGCTTCGCCAACGTCCTGACCTCGCTCGGCGTCAAGCGCGGCGACCGGGTCTACACCCTCCTCGGCCGCGTCCCCGAGCTCTATGTCGCCGTCCTCGGCACGTTGAAGGCCGGCGCGGTGCTGTCGCCGATGTTCTCCGCCTTCGGCCCCGAGCCGATCGAGGCGCGCATGCGGATCGGCGGCGCGCGGGTGCTGGTGACGAGCCGCCGGCTCTACGAGCGCAAGGTGGCGAGTTGGCGGGAGAAGCTCGAAGGACCGCTCGACGTGCTGGTGATCGACGGTGGCGGACCGCCGCCGGCGGGGACCCGTGATCTCGCCGAAGCGATGGCTGCGGCCTCGCCGAAACACGAGACGGTCCGCACCCATCCCGAGGACATGGCGCTGCTGCACTTCACCTCGGGCACGACGGGCAAGCCGAAGGGCGCGGTACACGTCCACGAGGCGGTGGTGGCGCATGTGGCGACCGGGCGTTTCGCCCTCGATCTCCACCGCGACGACATCTTCTGGTGCACCGCCGACCCCGGCTGGGTGACCGGCACCTCCTACGGCATCATCTCGCCGCTGGTGAACGGCCTCACCATGATCGTCGACGAGGCGGAATTCGACGCCGAGCGTTGGTATTCGATCCTGGAGAGCGAGAAGGTCACGGTCTGGTACACCGCGCCCACCGCCATCCGCATGTTGATGAAGGCGGGCGGCGACATGGTGCGCGGCTGCGATCTGACGCATCTGCGCTTCATGGCGAGCGTCGGCGAGCCGCTCAATCCGGAGGCCGTCGTCTGGGGCGCCGAGACCTTCGGTATGCCGTTCCACGACAACTGGTGGCAGACCGAGACCGGCGGCATCATGATCGCCAACTACGCCTCGATGGACGTCAAGCCGGGCTCGATGGGCAAGCCTCTGCCCGGCATCACCGCGGCGATCGTCGAGAAGACCGCCGAGGGCGTGAAGCTGGCGACGAAGCCGATGACCATCGGCCAACTGGCGCTGAAGCCCGGCTGGCCGTCGATGATGCGCGCCTATCTCCACGAGGAGGAGCGCTACGCCAAGTGCTTCGCCGGCGGCTGGTATCTCTCCGGCGACCTCGCGATGTGCGACGAGGACGGCTACTTCTGGTTCGTCGGCCGCGCCGACGACGTCATCAAGAGCGCCGGCCACCTGATCGGACCGTTCGAGGTCGAGAGCGCCCTGATGGAGCACCCGGCGGTGGCCGAGGTCGGCGTCATCGGCGTGCCCGACGAGACGGTCGGCGAAACGGTGAAGGCCTTCGTGGCCCTGAAGCCGGGCTTCACCGAGAGCGACGAGCTGATGCTCGAGCTCATCGGCCATGCCCGCAAACGGCTCGGACCGGCGGTGGCGCCGAAAGAGATCGCCTTCCGCCGCAACCTGCCCAAGACGCGCTCCGGCAAGATCATGCGCCGCCTGCTCAAGGCGCGCGAACTCGGCCTGCCGGAAGGTGACATCTCCACTCTCGAGAGTGACGAACGATGAACGACGCGTCCCTCAAGCCGCACGTCGACCGTGCGCATGCGCTCGACCTCCTCGGGCAGATGATCCGCATCCGCCGCTTCGAGGACAAGTGCGCCGAACTCTACACCAAGGAGAAGATCCGCGGCTTCCTCCACCTCTACGACGGTGAGGAGGCGATCGCGGTCGGCATCCTGCGCTGCCTGACGCCCGAGGATCGGGTCGTCGGCACCTATCGCGAACACGGCCACGCGCTGGTGCGCGGCGTGCCGATGGGCGCGGTGATGGCGGAGATGTACGGCAAGGCCGAGGGCTGCTCCGGCGGCCGCGGCGGCTCGATGCATCTGTTCTCGGCGGCGCAGAACTTCTACGGCGGCAACGCCATCGTCGGCGGCGGGCTGCCGCTCGCCGTCGGCCTCGGGCTCGCCGACAAGATGCGCAACGAGGACCGGGTCACCGCCTGCTTCTTCGGCGAAGGGGCGGTCGCCGAGGGCGAGTTCCATGAGAGCCTCAATCTGGCGGCGCTGTGGAGCCTGCCGGTGCTCTTCGTCTGCGAGAACAACGGCTACGCCATGGGCACGGCGCTGTCGCGCTCGGAGGCGGAGGTCGACATCCACAAGAAGGCGGAGGGCTATTCCATCCGCTCGGAGGTGGTCGACGGCATGGACGTGGTGGCGGTCGAACGCGCCGCCCTGCGAGCCGTGGAGGCGATCCGCCGCGACGGAAAACCGTTCTTCCTCGAGTGCCGGACCTATCGTTTCCGGCCGCATTCGATGTTCGACGCCCAGCTCTACCGCGACAAGGGCGAGGTCGAGGAGTGGCGCAAGAAGGGTCCGATCCATCGCTTCCGCGACTGGCTGATCGAGACCGGCATCGTCCACCAGGCCGACGTCGAGCGCCTCGAACAGGAGGTCGCCGCCGAGATCGAGGCGGCCGTCGCCTTCTCCGAGGCCGGCACCTTCGAACCGCTCGACGGGCTCACCCGCCACGCCGGGGGGAGCGAACGGCCACCGGCCCCGCCGGTCGTCGCCCCCTCGGCCGAGACGGTCGAGACGACCTATCGCGAGGCGGTCAAGCAGGGCATCGTCGACGCCCTGAAGCGAGACGACCGCGTCTTCCTGATGGGCGAGGACGTCGGCCTCTACGGCGGCTGCTACGCCGTCTCCAAGGGCCTCTACGGCGACTTCGGGCCGGAGCGGATCCGTGACACGCCGCTGTCGGAATCGGGCTTCACCGGTGCCGGCATCGGCGCGGCGATGGCCGGGATGCGGCCGATCGTCGAGGTGATGACCGTCAACTTCTCGATGCTGGCGCTCGATCAGATCCTCAACACCGCGGCGACGGTGCGCCACATGTCGAACGGCCAGTTCGGCGTGCCCGTGGTGATCCGCATGGCGACCGGCGCCGGCCGCCAGCTCGCGGCTCAGCATTCGCACAGCCTCGAGGGCTGGTACGCCCACATCCCGGGCATCCGGGTATTGGCGCCGGCGACCCTCGAAGACGCCCGCGGCATGCTGTGGACGGCGCTGGAGGACCCCGATCCGGTGCTGATCTTCGAGAACGTCATGCTCTACAACCGCGTCGGCCGACTGGCGGTCAACGCCGGACCGGTCGACATCGGCCATGCCGCGGTGCGCCGCCCGGGCCGTGACGTGACCCTCGTCCCCTACGGCGGCTCGCTCTTCAAGACGCTCGACGCGGCGGAAGAGCTGAGCAAGGCCGGCATCGAGGCGGAGGTGATCGATCTGCGCACCCTGCGTCCGCTCGACGACGCCACCATCCTCGCGTCCCTCGCCAAGACCCACCGTCTGGCGATCGTCGACGAGGGCTGGAAGACCGGCAGCCTCGCTGCCGAGATCGCCATGCGGGTCGTCGAGGCCGGGTTCTACGATCTCGACGCGCCGATCGTCAGGGTGTGCAGCGAAGAGGTGCCGATCCCCTACGCCAAGCATCTCGAGGACGCCTCGATCCCGAGCCCGGCGAAGATCGTCGACGCGGTGAAGGCGATGATGGGCAGGGGATGAGCGATGACCGAGTTCCGGATGCCTTCCCTCGGTGCCGACATGGACGCCGGCACGCTGATCGAATGGACGGTGACGCCGGGCGCACCGGTGAAGCGCGGTGACATCGTCGCGGTGGTCGAGACCCAGAAGGGGGCGATCGAGATCGAGGTGTTCGAGGACGGCGTCTTCGAGCGCCCGCTGGTCGAGATCGGCACCAAGGTGCCGGTCGGCCTGCCGATCGCGGTGATCGCGGCCGGTGCGGCTGCGGCGGTCGAGCCTTCGTCCGCGGCGGCTCCGCTGGTCGAGGCCGCGCCTCCCGTCGCGGCTGCGACGACACCGGTCTCCGCCGCAGAATCCGTGTTCGTACCCGAATTGGCCGAAACGGTGCCTCCCACACCGCCCGCCGCGCCGGTCGCGGCGGCGGTGATGTCGGCCCCGCCGGCGAAATCGACGCCGATGGAGGGACGCCCGCGCGTCACTCGGGGGGCGGGGGGGCTCGCAGAACCCGCGGGCGTCGATCTCGGCGGGCTCGTCGGAACCGGCCGGGGGGGCGAGATCGTCCTCGCCGACGTCGAGGCGCGGATCGCGGCGAAGCCGGCGGCGAAACCCGCCGCGGCTCCGACCCCGGCCCCCGCCGCCGGGCGCGGCATCGATCCGGCCGCCATGCGGGCGGCGATCGCCGCGGCGATGGCCCGGTCGAAGCGCGAGATCCCGCACTACTACCTCACCGACACCGTCGACCTGACCCGCGCCGAAGCCTTCGTCACGACGAGCAACGCCGCTCGCGAGCCGGCGGATCGCCTGCTCCTCGGCACGCTGTTCGTCAAAGCGGTGGCGCGAGCCGTGAAGAAATACCCCGAATTCAACGGCCACTTCGTCGACGGCACCTTCGCCGCGAGCAAGGCCGTCCATGTCGGCGTCGCGGTCAACATTCGCGGCACCGGCCTCGTCGCCCCGGCGATCCACGACACCGATCGCCTCGGACTCGACGAGCTGATGGCGGCGATGCGCGACCTGGTGGTCCGGGTGCGCGCCGGGCGCTTCCGTTCCTCCGAACTCGCCGATCCCACCATCACCGTGTCGAGCCTCGGCGAACGCGGCGTGGAAGCGCTCTGGGGTGTCATCTATCCGCCGCAGGTGGCGATCGTCGGCTTCGGAACGCCGATGGTGCGACCGTGGGCGGTCGACGGGATGGTGGGGCCACGCAAGACCGTCGTGGTGACGCTCGCCGGTGACCATCGGGTCAGCGACGGCCACCGCGGCGCCCTCTTCCTCCACACCATCGTCACTCTGTTGCAGGAGCCGGAGGCCCTATGAGCGCGAACGATCCGAGAGCCGTCCTCGTCGAGGAACTGGGCCGCATCGCCCCCGACGTCGACGTCGACACCATCGACGAGACCGCCGATCTGCGTGAGGAGTTCGACATCGACTCGATGGATTTCCTCAATCTGGTGACGGCGCTGGCCAAGCGCCTCGCCATTCCCATCCCCGAGGCGGAATACCCACGCCTCGGCAGCTTCGCCAAGGCGGTCGCCTATCTCGGCGAGAAGGCGGCCGCCGCGGCCTGACGGGGGCCGGCGCCGATCGAACCGTTTCGGTTGGCCGCATCCGTTCGGATGGCTATAGAATGAGGGACGTTCCAGAAGGAAGTCCCCTCGATCGTGACGCCGCGTCTTTTTCCCTCGCCCGATCGGATCCTCGCCCGATCGCCGCTCCCCGTGCCCGAAGCCGTGCGGACGGGGCAGGATGGTCGGGCATTCGGACGGTTCCGCGACGGGCTCCTCTTCCGCGCCGTTGCGACCGCTCGCCCGGCACGGCCTTCACATCTTTCGCGGAAGTCCGGGTTTTCGGACCTCGTCGCTTCGAATTCAGCCGTCGTCCCCGGCGAGCCGAAGGCGAGGGAAGGGGACCCATCGGCTTCTCGACCCGTTGCGAAGCCGATGGATCTCCTTCCCCTCCGCTTCGCTCCGGCCGGGGATGACGGCTCATGGGCGGGTCGAATTCGGAGCGGGTTCCGAAGCCGGAGAACCGTCGGTTCGAATTGGGCGAAGCTCACCTTCGGGGGTACGGTGAGAAGGACGAGGAGCGCGTCGCGAAGCTCCGTCCGATCCGGGCCGCATCGTACGCCGGCCGCGGTTCGTCGGACGCCCGGATGCGAGGGCCGGCGATGAGGATCCTCCAGGTCTGCCCCTATGCGATGGAGCGGCGCGGCGGCGTGCAGAACCACGTCCGCGACATCGCCCGCTGGCTCGCCGCCGAGGGCCACGAGGTGACGATCGTCGCGCCCGGCCCGGGGGAGGCGGGGGGGCCCCCGCCGATCGTACCGCTCGGTCGGTATCTGAGCATCGGCCTGTCGGGCACCCGCTTCGAGGTGACCTGGGTCGGCGGGCGCGAACTCGCCGAGGCGGCACGGCGCCTCGACGCCGCCACGATCGACGTCGTCCACGTCCACACGCCCTTCGTGCCGGCCTTGCCCTATCGGGTGTGGCGCGCCTTCGATCGACCGACCGTCGCCACCTTCCATGCGACGCTGCCACCGCAGGACCGGCTGTTGCGCGCCGTGCTCGGGCCGGTGGCGCGACGGATGCGCGACCGCGCCGCGGCGGCGATCGCCGTCTCGCCGAGCGCGGCGGAGCTGCTGAAGCCCGAGCGGCGCGATCGCCCGATCGACGTGCTGCCGCCGGCGATCGACCTCTCGGCGTGGCGCGCCGCCGGTCAGGCGGCGATGGACGCCGCGACCGGCGTGCCGAGCGAACGACCGCCGCGGGTGCTGTTCCTCGGCCGGTTCGAGGCGCGCAAGGGGCTCGACGTGCTGGTCGAGGCCTGGCCCGAGATCGTACGGCGTGCCGGCGACACGGTCCCCGAGCTGATCATCGCCGGCGGCGGCGAACTCGCACCGCTCGCCGAAGGGCTCGTGGCGCGCAGCGGCGGGCGGGTGCGCATCGTCGACACGCCCGATGACGCGACGGCGCGGCGGTTGGTCGCCGAGGCCGATCTCTTCGTCTCGCCGGCGCCCTGGGGCGAGAGCTTCGGCTTGGTGCTGATCGAGGCGATGGCGGCGGGCACGCCGGTCGTCGCCGCCGCCAATCCCGGCTACGCCGGAGTTCTGACCGGACCGGGCGCGGCGTCACTGGTGCCGCCGGGCGATGCCGCCGCCCTGGCCCGGGTCGTCTCCGACCTCGTCGCCGATGCGGACCGGTTGCGGGTGCTGCGCGCCTGGGGCTGCGATCACGTCGAGCAGTTCGCCGTCGCCGCGCTCGGCCAGCGGCCCCTCTCCGTCTATCGGCGGGTGACGATGGGGCGGTGAGGCGCCGCACCAGCCGACCGCCCGCCCGTCGTGGATCAGTCTTCGGCGCGGCCGAAGGCGAGCGCCACGTTGAGGCCGCCGAAGGCGAAGGAATTGGACAGCGCGACGTCGATCGCCCGCTCGCGCGCCACGTCGGGCGTCGGGTCGAGGTCGATCTCCGGGTCGGGACCCAGATAGTTCAGGGTCGGCGGCACGATCCCGTGCTCCAACGCCGCGATGGTGGCGATCGCCTCGATCGCCCCGGAGGCGCCCATGGCGTGGCCGACCATCGACTTGGTGGAGGACAGCGCCACCTGCTCGTCGCGATCGCCGAAGACGGCGCGGATCGCCGCGGCCTCGGCGCGGTCGTTGGCGGCGGTGCCGGTGCCGTGGGCGTTGATGTAGTCGACCGCGTCGGCCGCGAGGCCGGCGTCGGCGAGGGCGTTGCGGATGGCGCCGGCCATGCCCACCGGATCCGGTGCGACGAGATCGCCGGCGTCGCTGCTCATGCCGCCGCCGAGATAGCGGGCCACGGGCCGCCCACCGCGCGCCGCGGCGCGGCCGGCGCGCTCGAGCACCAACATGCCGGCGCCTTCGCCGACGATCAGGCCCTTGCGACCGATCGAGAACGGCCGGCAGGTGTCGCCGGAGACCACCCTGAGCGCATCCCAGGCGCGCAGGTAGCCCTCCGAGAAGCAGGAATCGGTGCCGCCGACGACGGCGACGTCGACGAGGCCGGCGCGGATCATCGAAGCGCCGACGAGCATCGCATGGGCGGCCGAGGCGCAGGCGCTGGTGACGCCGAAGACCGGTCCGCGGGCGCCGATCTCGCGGGCGATGCGGCTCGCCGGGGCGCTGCCCATGGTCTGCGGGATGGTCAGCGGCGGAATGCGGCTGTCGGTCCGGAAGATGCGGCGGAAACCGTCGTCGAGAATGTCGATGCCGGCGTTGGCGGTGCCGATGACGACGGCGATGCGCGTCGGGTCGACGTCATCGGCCGTCAGCCCGCTCTCGGCCCACGCAGCCCGCGCCGCCACGGTGGCGAACTGGGCGAAGCGATCGAGCATCGAGCGGGTGCGGTCGTCGAAATGGGCGGAAGGATCGAAGTCGCGGATCGGCGCGCCGTTGGGGAACCGCAGCGAGAACCCTTCGATGTCGAGGGCGCCGATCGCCGAACGACCTTCGAAGATCGCCCGCGCGAACGTCTCCACCTGTTGTCCGAGGCTCGACACGATGCCGCGCCCGGTGACGTCCAGCCACGGCCCCTTCATCACGACGGGCGCTTCTCTTCGGGGATGAAGCCGGTCAGGGTGTCGATCAGTTCGCCGACGGTGTCGAACTTGGCGTCGGGCGTCAGGTTGACCTCGATGTCGAACTCTTCCTCGATCGCGAACACCACGTTGACGATGTCGATGGAGTCGATGGCGACGTCCTCGCGGCGCGTCTCACGCGTCAACACCACGGACTTGTCCTGAATTTCCTTCTGGATGAACTCGATGATCCGGCGGTCGAGTGCGGACAGGTGCCCGTCCGTTTCTCTCACGGTCGCTGCCGTTGCCGTGTTCGACATGTATCCATCCCTTCGGGCGTCGCGCTCTTCATCGAACCTGCGGGTGGCGGTGCGAGTGCGACGCGAAAAGCAGGCTCGGAGCCCCCGGCCATGATGACGATCTCGTCGTGCCGCGTATCACGAACCGAACTTGCCGTGAAGGGAAGTTGGTGAAATTCCTCATTGTTCGGGGGTTCGCCGGCTTCGAGCCGCGAGTCCGAGTCGAGGAACCGGCGGCGGTCGACCGGGAAAGCCGGCACGGAGCTTCGACGCACCCGCCGGGGTACTGCGAAGATGACCCGCGACGAGCGGCGGGATATAGAAGAGACACACGCCCCGGCACGAAGGGCGCTTCGCTCCGGCGTCGCCGGAGGGAGGATCGCCGACGGAGGAAGACGGAAAAGTGCCGAGCCCGCCCACCCGATTCACGCGCTGTTTTCGTCCATCGTCCAGGTGACCATGACCTCTTCCACACCCTTCGAGTCGTTCGTCAAACGACGGGCGCGGCTCGCCGGCCAGTTCTTCCTCGAGGGTCTCGGGGAAGCCAACCCGTGGTTCGCGCGCGTCGACGGCCTGCAGGAGGCGGTGGAGGCGCGCGGCGGTCGTTTCGTCAGCTTCGGCAACTACGATTATCTCGGCCTGTCGCACCATCCGGCGGTGCGCGCGGCGGCGGTCGAGGCGGTGCGTGAGCACGGCACCGGCGTCAACGGGTCGCGGCTGGTCGGCGGCGAACGCAACTTTCATCGCGCCTTCGAGGCGGATCTCGCGGCCTTCGTCGGCACCGAAGCGGCGCTCACCCTGGTCAGCGGCTATCTGACCAACCTGACGCTGATCCCGCATCTGCTCGGCGGCGACGATCTGTTGGTGGTCGACGAATACGCCCACAACTCCATCATGATGGGCGGCCGTTCGACCCGGGCGACGGTCAAGAGCTTCCGCCACAACGATCTCGACCACCTCGACCATGTCCTCGCCGAGGCGCGGACCAAGCACCGCAACTGTCTGATCGCGGTCGAGAGTCTCTACAGCATGGACGGCGACCACGTCGAATTGCCGCGCCTGCTCGATATCCGCGATCGACACGGCGCCTGGCTGATGGTCGACGAGGCGCATTCCTTCGGCGTCATGGGAGCCACCGGGCGCGGCATCTGCGAGCACTACGATGAGGATCCCAGGCGGATCGACCTGATCATCGGCACGCTGTCGAAGACGCTCGCCTCCTCGGGCGGCTTCGTTCTGTCGCATGGTCTGGCGATCGAACTGCTGCGCTTCACCCTGCCGGGCTTCGTCTACAGCGTCGGCCTGTCGCCGGCCGTCACCGCCGGTGCCCATGCGGCGCTGAAGGCCCTCGTCGACGAGCCGCAGCGGGTGGCGCGCCTCAAGGCCAATTCCGAGATGTTCGTGGCCAAGGCCAAGGCGGCCGGCCTCGACACCGGCACGGCGACCGGCTGCGCCATCGTGCCGGTCCTCTTCTCCGACTTCGCCGTCACGCTCGAGAAGGCGGCGGCGCTGCTGCGCGAGGGCATCTATGCCCCGCCGGTGGTCCAGGTCGGCGTGCCGCAGGATGCGCCGCGGATCCGCTTCTTCCTGTCGGCGGACCACACGGAGGCCGACATCGACCACGCCGTCCGCGTTCTCGCCGCCCCGATCGGCGCCGGCTGAGGCCGGGACGGCACGAACTTGCACGGCTCATGCGGCAAGGCGTAGAAACGGCTCGCGAAACGACGGCGAGATCGAACAGGTGGACATCCGACGAGCGCCCGAAAGGGGCGCGCCGACATATGTGCTGACCGCCGATTTCGGCACCGGCGGCGTCAAGGTCGGTGTCGTCGATCGCACGTCCTCGCTCGTCGCGGTGACCGTCGAACACTATCCCGTGGCCCGCCCCGCGCCGATGTATGCCGAACAGCGGCCGAACGACTGGTGGTCGGCCTTCGTACGGGCGGTCGGCGATCTCCGCGCCCGCGTGCCCGATCTCTCCGAAGGCCTCGGCGCCATCGCCTTCTCGGCTCAGATGTGCGGCGTCGTCTGCGTCGATGCGACCGGCCATCCGCTCCGTCCGGCGATCATCTGGCTCGACAAGCGCGCCGCCGACATCACCCGCTCGGTGGTCGGCGGGTTCCCCGCGGCCTTCGGCTACAACATTCCCAAGGCGATCGCCTGGCTCCACCTCGCCAACGGCGGCCCGCCGCTCAACGGTATGGACCCGCCGAGCAAGATCGCCTGGGTGCGCGAACACGAGCCGGAGATCTGGGCGGCGACCGCCAAGATCCTCGACGTGCGCGACTGGCTCGTCCACCGCGCCGCCGGCCGCTTCGTCACCACGGCGGATTCGGCCAACCTCACCTGGCTGATGGACACGCGGCCGGGCCGGGAAGGGTGGTCGGAGCGCCTGTGCCGCATGGTCGGCGTGCCGCGCGACCGCCTGCCCGAGATCGTCGACGGCAGCGACGTCGTCGGCGGCCTGACGGCGCAGGCCGCGGCCGAACTCGACCTGCCGCTGGGCGTCCCCGTCGTCGCCGGCTGCGGCGACGTGACGGCGACGGCGCTCGGCTCCGGCGCGGTGGAATTCGGCGAGATGCACGTCTGTGCCGGCACCAGTTCCTGGGTCGGCGGCTTCCTGCCCGATCGCCGGGTCAGCGCCCGCCACTCCTACGCCACGGTGGCGAGCCCGGTCGGCTTCCGGCCGCTGCTCATCGCCACCCAGGAGACCTGCGGCGGCGCCTTCCATTGGCTGAGCGAGGTGCTCGCCGGCCCCGGCGGCCATCTCGACGACGACATCGGCGATTTCCTGTCGAGCGCGGCGCGGCGCGACGTCGACGACCCGCTGTTCCTGCCGTGGCTCGCCGGCGAGCGCTGCCCGATCGACGATCATCGGCTGCGCGGCACCCTGCTCGGTCTGCGCTTCGGTCACGGTCGCGAGACGCTGATCCGCGCGGTGATCGCCGGGACGGTTCCCAATCTGCGCTGGGCGCTAGCGGTGGTCGGGGGGGAAGGCGGCGTGCGCCACGATCCGCCGTTGCCGCTGGTCGGCGGTGTCGGCCAGAGCCCCGATTTCGCCCAGGCGCTCGCCGATGCCACCGGACGCATGGTGGTGGTGACGACGCCGCGCTTCGCCGGCCTGATCGGCGTGGCGGCGCTCGCCGCACCGGCGCTCGGCTGGGCGAGCGACCCGCTCGCGGCGATTCGCGGCGCGGTGCGCAGAGAGGCGCAGGAATATCGGCCCGATCCGCGCGAACGCCGGCTCCTCGACCTGCGCTGGGCGGAATTCTCCTCGGCGCGGCGCTGGGTGGTACCATGGTCGCGGCGGCGATACGCGGGAACGAGCGGTTTCGGAGGAGGTGGGCGATGATCGACGGCCTGTTCAAGACCCACATCGATCCCCTGTGGGAACGTGCGGCGCGGCCGCTGGCGGCGACCGGGGTCACACCCAATCAGGTGACGCTGATCGGCTTGGCGCTGGTGGCGGTGAACGGCGCCGCCTTCCTCTGGCACCGCTCGACCCTGGTGCTCGGCCTCGGCCTGATCGTCGCCTTCGCCTTCGACGCTCTCGACGGTGCGGTGGCGCGTCTCACCGGGCTCTCCAGCCGGCGCGGCGGCTATCTCGACGCCGTCGTCGATCGCTACCAGGAACTGGCGATGATGCTGGCGCTCGGCTGGGCGAGCGGCGCCTGGGTGGCGGCGATCATGGGTCTCGCAGGCGCCTACCTCACCAGCTACGCCAAAGCGCGCACCGCCATCGAGATCCCGGTCGACAACGACCGCTGGCCCGATCTCTTCGAGCGCCAGGAGCGCATCCTCTTCCTCTGCGGCCTGATGATCCTCGCCGGCACGGTGTTCCGCTCGATGGCCCTGGAGATCGAGGCGCTGGCCGTGGGGATGTGGATCTACGCCGCACTCACCCAGTTCACCGCCCTGCAACGGGCGCGTCGTGCCTGGACCATGCTGAAGCGGGCGGACGAGACCGATCCGCTGCCGCCGCGTCGCTCCCGTCCGGAGCCGGTCGAGCCGGCGTGATCGGGCAGGCTCACGAAGACGGGGTCGCGACCGCCTCGGTGGGTGCCGCGGCGCTCGCGCGCGGCGCGCGGCGCGATCGGGTGAAGCGCGAGACGTCGACGAAAAAGGCCGCCAGATAGGTCAGGAAGACCAGGATCAGCACGGTCTCGAGCTCGACGTAGATCGAGACGATCCAACGCGTCGCCGGGCCGAAATCCATCGACTTGATGCGGAAGAAGACGCCGTAGAGGACGGCGGCGGCGACCACCGCATAGCCGGCGCGGGCGCGCCAGCGGGCGGGGAAGAACGCGGTGTCGATCGCGGCGCGGGCCGGGGCGACGAGCGAATGATAGATGGCGGCGATGAGGATCGTCGTCGCCTGACCGGCGAAGAAGACGTAGCTGCCGGTCATGTGCAGCCGGTTCTCGCCGGTGGTGCTGCCGAAACGGAAGTGGGAGAGCATCACCATGCCGACGCAGGTCGCGGTCATGGCGATCCACATCACCGGCCACAGCCCCCGCGCGATCCGATCGCGGGTGACCCCGATCGCCGGCGGGCGGGGATGCTCGGCGATGAACATGAACAGGATGGCGTGCACCGAGACCCACAGGATCGCCGCGGCGAGGGTGATCCAGAAGGCGAAGGGTTCGCCGACCGCCGGGTCCGAGATGGCGCGGGAGATGGTCAGATAGATCTTCGGATCGGCGTCGGGATGGAGCGCGTGGAAGGTGATCCGCGCCCACAGGATCGCAGGGACGACGATCACCGGCACCGAGGCGATGCCGATGGCGGGAAGCCAGGAGAGCCGATCGGCGAACGAGCGAAGGGCGGTCGGGTTCGCGCGGGTGTCGGTCATTCTTCGGGATTCCCGGTGTCACTGCCGAAGGATCTCCGCCTCGACGGGCGATCCGCGTCTTTTTCGATTAGAACAGGGGGGCGGTGAAGTCCACCGTTCCCGTCTCCGGTGCGACGAACGCGACCGGGATCGGGCCCCGATCGCCCCGGGGTGGATGCTGCGGTGCGGCATCCCGCGGTATGGTGACGACCGAGCGGCCCCTCTATAAGCGGACACCCCCCGAAACAGGAGACGTCGTAGATGGAAGTCCGCCCACCGCCGTTCTTCTCGCTGGTCGGTGAGAATTTCCGGACCCTCTGGGCTGCCAAGATGTGGACGGCGTGGGGCTACGTCCTCTTCTATCGGCCGCTCAGTCTGGCGATCGCCTGGGGGCTGGCCTTCACGGCGATTTCGCCGACGGCGGTCACCCTGATCGGCGGTCTCTCCATCCCCGCGATGGTCGCCGCGGTCGTCGTCCTGCCGGCGGATGTCGCCATGCCGGTCATCGGCCTCGTGGCCTATGTCGGCGGCCTCCTCGACTGCGTCGACGGCGATCTCGCCCGAATCACCGGTCGCACCTCGAAGCTCGGCGGCTATCTCGACTTCCAGATCGACGTGGTGCGCTGGGCGGTGTTCTACGTCACCGTCGGGATCGCCGCCGACGGCATGACCGGCGACTGGCACGAGTGGGTCACCATCGCCGGCCTGGCGGCATGGCTCAAGGTCTTCGCCCGCAGCGCCCGCGACTATCGCGCCGCCAAACTGGGGCGCGACCCGGACACGACCGAGTCGCGCGGCGTCAACCGCTCGATCTCCGGGGTGGTCACCGCCTTCTTCTCCGGCATCGACGGCAGCCTGCCGATCTTCGTGGTGGCGGGTTGGTGGGTCGGCGCCGGCGGCTGGGTGCTGATCGTCCCCCTGATCCTGTCGATCGCCGACGCGATCGAGACCCAATACGCCAACATCGCCCGCTATCGGCAGGCCGATCGCGACGGCTGAGCCGGAGACGTTTCACGACGTGCGAGAGCCGCCCGAGCGACCGTGTTCGATGTCGTAGGGGTAGGTGATCTTGATGTTGCTCTCTTCGCCGTCGATCAGGCGGACACCGACGCCGATGCGGTGGACGAGATCGATGAGACTCGGGCCGACGAAACCGTCGCGTTCGGCGGCGGCGAGCGCGGTGCGCAGCACCTCGGTGGTGTAGACCTGCGGCGTCTGCGTCTTGACCAGGGCGGTGCGATCGACCGAGCCGACGACCATGCCGTCGCGGGCGAGGCTGTAGGCGTCCCGGACCTCGACGGGCAGCGCCAGGGCGACGGCGTCGTGCTCGGCCGCGGCATCGGTGACGCGCAGGTAGAGTTCCGGCGAGGCCATCGCCCGGGCGACGTCGTGGATCAACACCTTGGGGGTCGTGACCTCGCGCAGCATCAGGGCCACCGTCTCCAGACGGGTCGCGCCGCCCGGCAACACCGTCACACCGGACCCCAGCAGCCGCTCGCCCTCGGCGACGTCCTCGCTGCGCAGCGCCAGGATGATGCGATTGCCGAGAATGCGGGCCCGTTGCACCGCCTGTTCCATCAAGGTGGCGCCGCCGACCCGCAGCAGTGCCTTCGGCAATCCGCCCATGCGCTCGCCGGATCCGGCACCGAGGAGAACCGTGGTGATGTCGTCGCGGACCGCGATGCTCATGATGTCTTCGTCACTCTCCGCCGGCCGCCGCCTCGCGGCCCGCGCCGTCTTTCGCGCGGTTCGGTCCGGCTTTCACCCGGCATGATGCCACGCGGCGGTGTCGTCGCGCATCGGGGAGACTTCCGATCGTCCGTCGCGGGCCGCCGGAGCGACCGGTCCCGTCACGCCCGCCAGTTGCGCATCGCGACGACCGCGACGAACAGCGGCACCGCCGCGAGCGCGATGCCGACCGGGATCCAGGCGGCCGCCTCCGGGGTGAGGATCTTCAACTCGCCGGCGGCGATGAAGACGCGGACCGCGACGTGGATCGAATAGCCGGCGAGGACGCATCCGGCCAGAGCCGGCAGGCTCGGCCGCCGCGCCCCGGCGAAGAACGACACGCTCGCCGCCAGAAGCGCCATCGCCAGCGGCATCAACGTGTTGGCACGGCGGACCTCGAGCCAGACGCGGTAGTCGGCACCGACCAGCATGTCGGTGCCCGAGGCGATGATCTCGCGCAGATCGACGTCGGGGACGTATTTCGCCGGAACGCCCATGTAGGTGACGGCGAGGGGATGTAGCGGGATGGTCAGCAGTTCCTCGCTCGTTCGCGTCGACACCCGCATCGACGACGGTGCGTCGGGGTCGCGGGTCCACCGCGTCGCGTCGCTGAAGCGCCAGACGTCCGGCGTCCCGGAGGGCTCGGCGCGGGCGGCGCGGATCACCTCGGCGACCCGACCGAGGTCGTCGAGGCGGTAGACGTCGATGTCGACCAACTGCGCCGGTGGGCCGAAGCGGATGTCGGCGTGGACGAGGCGATCGTCCGACATGAACCACACCGGTTTCGCCGGCCGATCGCGAACGTAGCGCTCGCCGTAGGCACCCAGTTTGGCGGCCGACTGGGTCAGCACGGCCTCCGGTCGCCATCTGGTCTCGAGTTGGTATTGGAGCGGCGCCAGCACGAGGCCGACCGCCGCGGCGGGACCCAGAACCCGGATCGGATGGCGTCCGGAGATCCAGTGGATGGCGCGCCGCCGGGTGAGAATCGACCACAGTTCGAAGGCGAGGACGCCGACGAAGACGGCGATCGGCAGCAGCCGCGTCACCATGTCGACGATCCTGAGGCCCAGATACCAGGCGAGGAGGCCCGCCTTCTCCATCGGCCCGGCCCCGGCCGCGGTCGACATCACCTGATCGAAGAAGCGCGCCAGATCGATCGAGATGGCGACGAGCAGCAGCACCACCTGAACGGTGACGACGAAGAGCAGATGACCGCGGAAGTCCTGCCGCGCCATGATGCCGGGCAGGCCGAGCGGATGGAACAGGCCGGCATGGGCGGGGCGGCGCAGCGCCGCGGGCGTGTGACCGATCACGAGCGCCCCCCGCGTGGCGCCACGACGGCGGGATAGCGCCACACCACCGCGACGGTAAGGACGGCGAGAAGGATCGCCACCGCGATGCCGCCCTGCAGGAAGCCGCCGCCGGTGGTGGTGGCGCCGAAGCCGCGCACCATCCGCACCAGGGCGAGATCGATCACCACCATCGCCGCCCCCGCCGCCGGCAGGGCGAAGAAGCGCCGCCGGCCGTCGGCGAAGGAGACCGCGATCGCCGCCATGAACACCGCGGCGACCGACAGCCACGCACGGGTGACGATCTCGGCGGCGCGCAGGCCGACCGACTTCTCGGTGATGGTCTTCGCCGTGGTGCGGATCAGGTCGACCAGATCGTGATACTCGGGCTGATCGGGCAGGATCGGCTCGCGCAACGCCTTGTCGAGATCGATGTCGCGCTTCACGGTGCCGAGGCGGAAGCCGGAGCCACCGGCGATCGTCTCCTCCGTCGTCTCCGACTTCGGCACCGTCGTCGCCAGATCCGAGACGGTGACGTCGCGCAGTTCGAGATGATAGCGGCGCTGACCGTCGATCTCGGTCAGGTCGTAGTCGGTCGCCGCGACGATTCGCTCCACCCCGCCCTGACGCGGCAGGAAGACCAGGAGCCGGTGCGCCTCGCCGCTCTTCCAGCTCGGCGAGACGAAGGTGTAGCCGTTGAGGGTCTCGACGTCGTCGCGCTTCAGGCCGTTGCGGACGGCGTCGACGACCATCTCGCGCGCCGCGGAGAGGAAGAGCTTGTCGCGCGTGGCGCGGGCGAGCGGATCGACCCAGCCCGCGACGAAGACGACGAGAAGCGCCGCGACCAGCCCGAAGCCGATCAGACTGCGCAGCAATCCCCACGGACCGACGCCGGCACCGGCGAGGACGACCGTCTCGCCACCGTCGCGGGCCTCCATCAGGGCGCGGTAGATGCCGATGAGCAGGGCGAGCGGCATCGCCGTGATGAGGATCTCCGGGGCGGTCAGCGTGAGGACCAGGGGAAGATCGGAGAGCGGCGCGTTGCGCTTGATCAGCGTCTCGACGAGCGTGGTGAGGCGTTCCGCCAGGAACACGACGAGCACCAGGGCGAGCGTCGCGCCCAGGGCTCCGAGGCAGCGTCGGATCAGGTAGAGACCATAGGTCCGCACCATACGAGCGCAGCCTCTCACGGACGGAAGGAACGGTTACGTCGATCGGGACGAGCCGGACTCGTCCTCGGGGGCGGAATCATATCTGATGGCGGCCATGCCCAAAAGTCTCCCGTCCGACACTCGTCCGACCCTTCGCTTCGTCTGGTCTCATCCGGCGCACGCCATTTCTTTGTCCGCCGGCCTCGGCCTCGCGCCGGGATGGCCGGGAACCGTCGGTTCGGCGGGAGCGGTGCTGCCGGCCTGGGGGATGCTCGGGCTGCCCCGGGCCTGGGTGGCGGCGATTTTCGCTGGGACCCTCGGCCCCCGGGTGTGGGCCGCCGGGGTCACCGGACGGGCGCTGGGGATCGACGATCCCGGTTGTGTCGTCTTCGACGAGACCTGGGCGATGGCGCTGGTCTTCCTGGCGATCCCGGCCGATCCCTGGTGGTGGCTCGCCGGCTTCGTCGCCTTCCGCTTCTTCGACATCGTCAAGCCGCAGCCGATCCGAGCCGTCCAGGACAACCTCGCCGGTGGTCTCGGGGTGATGGCCGACGATCTCGCCGCGGCGATCGCCGCGATCGCCGTGGTCGATCTCGCGGTCTACGCGGTCGGCCGCTTCTGAGCCACGGGGCTCAGGCCACCAGCGACACCAGCGCGAGGGCGGGCGCGGTGACGATCCAGGCGTCGACGATGTCGAGAACGCCGCCTTGGACGGGGTGGATGGCGGGATAGTCCTTGACCCCGACCTGACGCTTGATCGCGGACGCCGCGAGATCGCCGGCGACCGTCGCCACCGGCGCGACCACCGCGACGAGCAGCGTGTGGACGAGCGACCAGCCCATCACCGCGAAGCCGAGGATCGCCGTCCCCGCGGTCACCGCCACGAGCCCGACGACGAGACCCTCCACCGTCTTGCGCGGGCTGAGGCGGGGGAAGGCCGGGCGGCGGCCGAAGAGCTTGCCGCCGAGGACGGCGGCGCTGTGCATCACCTCGACCAGCAGGAAGGCGAC
>CALMYM010000152.1 GCA_937873675.1 uncultured Alphaproteobacteria bacterium
TCTCCCGCGTCGGCTCGTCGGCGCAGGTGAAGGCGATGAAGCAGGTCGCCGGCAAGATCAAGGGTGAGCTCGCCCAGTATCGCGAGATGGCGGCCTTCGCTCAGTTCGGCTCCGACCTCGACGCGGTGACCCAGCGTCTGCTCAATCGTGGCGCTCGTCTGACCGAGCTCCTCAAGCAGCCGCAGTTCTCGCCGCTGAAGACCGAAGAGCAGGTCTGCGTGATCTACGCCGGCATCAACGGCTACCTGGACTCGATCCCGGTCGCCAAGGTCGGCGGCTACGAGCAGGGCCTCTTGCGCCTGCTGCGTGCCGAGCACGGCGCGCTGCTCGACGGCATCCGCGACAAGAAGGAACTGACGAGCGAACTCGGCGACAAGCTGAAGTCGGTCGTCGAGGCCTTCACCAAGTCCTTCGCCTGATCGGGCGGGACTTCGGATCATCGGTCGACCCGCGCGGGGTGATGCCCCGCCGGGTCGAGACGACGGAGCCGGGTGCGCCCCGGTTCGACGCTCCAGGATAGGACGGCCCGATGCCGAGCTTGAAGGATCTCAGAAATCGCATCGCCTCGGTGAAGGCGACGCAGAAGATCACGAAGGCCATGCAGATGGTGGCCGCGGCCAAGCTGCGCCGCGCCCAACAGGCCGCCGAGGCCGCTCGCCCCTTCGCCGAGCGGATGAACACGGTTCTGGCCAATCTCGCCGGCGCCTTCGACGGTCGTCCCGACGCCCCGGCGCTGCTCGCCGGCAACGGCCGCTCGGACGTCCATCTGTTGGTGGTCTGCACCGCCGAGCGCGGCCTGTGCGGCGCCTTCAACTCGTCGATCGCACGTCTCGCCCGTGACACCGCCAATCGGCTGATCGCCGACGGCAAGACGGTCAAGATCCTGTGCGTCGGCCGCAAGGGCGCCGATCAGCTGCGCCGCCTGTTCTCCGACAAGATGCTCGAGACCATCGAGTTCAAGTCGGTGAAGCAGATCGGCTACGAGCATGCCGACGGCGTCGGCAAGAAGATCATCAAGATGTTCGAGGCGGGCGAGTTCGACGTCGCCACCCTGTTCTTCTCACGCTTCAAGTCGGTGATCTCGCAGATCCCGACGGCGCAGCAGCTGATCCCGGCCGAGATCCCGGCGGACGCCAAGAAGGCGGCCGGCGGCGGCGCGATCTACGAATGCGAGCCGAGCGAGGAAGAGATCCTGTTGGACCTCCTGCCGCGCAACGTCTCCACTCAGGTGTTCCGCGCGCTGCTCGAGAATGCGGCGTCCGAACAGGGTTCGCGCATGTCCGCCATGGACAGCGCCACGCGCAACGCCGGTGAAATGATCAAGAAGCTGACAACGACCTACAACCGGTCGCGTCAGGCGATGATCACCAAGGAACTGATCGAAATCATCTCGGGCGCCGACGCGGTCTGAGTTCTTATCCAGAGGATATCACGATGGCTGACAAGAAGATCGGTCGTATTCGGCAGGTGATGGGCGCCGTCGTCGACGTTCAGTTCGACGATCATCTCCCGGCGATCCTGAACGCGCTGGAGACCAACAACGGCGGCAACCGTCTGGTGCTGGAAGTTGCGCAGCATCTCGGTGAGAACACCGTGCGCACCATCGCCATGGACTCGTCCGAAGGCCTCGCTCGTGGCCAGGACGTGGTCGACACCGGCCTGCCGATCGCCGTTCCGGTCGGCAAGGGCACCCTCGGCCGCATCATCAACGTCATCGGCGAGCCGGTCGACGAGGCCGGTTCGGTCTCCTACGACGAGCTGCGTCCGATCCACGCCGCGGCCCCGACCTTCGCCGAGCAGTCGACCGAAGCCGAGATCCTGGTCACCGGCATCAAGGTCGTCGACCTCCTGGCTCCCTACGCCAAGGGCGGCAAGATCGGCCTGTTCGGCGGCGCCGGCGTCGGCAAGACCGTGCTCATCATGGAGCTCATCAACAACGTCGCCAAGGCGCACGGTGGTTACTCCGTGTTCGCCGGCGTCGGTGAGCGCACCCGCGAGGGCAACGACCTCTATCACGAGATGATCGAGTCGAAGGTCAACGTCGACCCCAAGGAGAACAACGGCTCGGCCGAAGGCTCCAAGTGCGCGCTGGTCTACGGCCAGATGAACGAGCCCCCGGGCGCCCGCGCCCGCGTCGCGCTGACCGGCCTCACCGTCGCCGAGTACTTCCGCGACCAGGGCCAGGACGTGCTGTTCTTCGTCGACAACATCTTCCGCTTCACCCAGGCGGGTTCGGAAGTGTCGGCGCTGCTCGGCCGCATCCCCTCGGCGGTGGGCTATCAGCCGACGCTCGCCACCGACATGGGCGCGCTCCAGGAGCGCATCACCACCACGACCAAGGGCTCGATCACCTCGGTGCAGGCCATCTACGTGCCCGCCGACGACCTGACCGACCCGGCGCCGGCGACCTCGTTCGCCCACTTGGACGCCACCACCGTGCTCTCGCGCTCGATCGCCGAAAAGGGCATCTATCCGGCGGTGGACCCGCTCGACTCGACCTCGCGCATGCTCTCCCCGCTCGTCATCGGCGAGGAGCACTACGCGGTCGCCCGTCAGGTCCAGGCGATCCTGCAGCGCTACAAGGCGCTCCAGGACATCATCGCGATCCTGGGCATGGACGAGCTCTCGGAAGAGGACAAGCTCTCCGTCGCCCGCGCCCGTAAGATCGAGCGCTTCCTGTCGCAGCCGTTCCACGTCGCCGAAGTCTTCACCGGTTCGCCGGGCAAGCTCGTCGACCTGAAGGACACGATCCGCGGCTTCAAGGGTCTGTGCAACGGCGAATACGATCACCTCCCGGAGGCGGCCTTCTACATGGTCGGCACCATCGAAGAGGCGATCGAGAAGGCCAAGAAGCTCGCCGCCGAAGCGGCCTGATCGAGACGCGAGGCGGCCGGGTCGACCGGCCGTCCTCTCCCTCGCGACGCTCCCGCGTCGTCGATCCGAGCGAGTTGTGAGAAGAGGCGGAAATGGCCGAAGCCTTCAAGTTCGAGCTGGTCTCTCCGGCGCGTCTGGTCCTCTCCGAAGAGGCCTCCCAGGTGGTCGTCCCCGGTCTCGAGGGTGACTTCACCATGCTGTCGGGCCACTCGCCCTTCATGACCACGGTGCGTCCGGGCGTCGTCGAGGTGACCTCGGCGAACGGCAAGGTCGCCAAGATCTTCGTGCGCGGCGGCTTCGCCGACGCGTCGCCGTCGGGCCTCACCATCCTCGCCGAACAGGCGATCCCGGTGGAAGAGCTCAAGGCCGACGTCATCGCCAAGGAGATCAAGGACGCCGAAGAGGACGTCGCCGACGCCAAGACCGACGAGGCCAAGCGCGTCGCCCAGGAGAAGCTCGACCAGTTGCGCGCCGTCCTCGGCGCCGCCCAGGCGACGGCTCACTGATCCGCGACCTCTCAGGTCCCCGAGAATTGCGAAACCCCGGTCGCGAGACCGGGGTTTTTCGTTGTCGTACCCGAACCGAGAGGTGCTTCAGCCGACCCGCAGCCCCGGGTGGACCGCGTTGATCGCCTTGGCCGCCTGGCGCATCGCCATCTCGTCACCGAAGTCGCCGAGATGCAACGGTCGGCCGTTCTCCGCCTCGACCATGAACAGTCGATAGGTATCCCCGTCGCCCTCGCCGTCGCGCACGGCGCAGAGCCCGCTCAGATCCTCGAAGACGAAGCCGTCGACCACCGCCAGATTGCCGAACGTGTGCAGTTCCTGCCGCACCGTCCCGGTCGCCGCCTCGAAGGAGACGATCCATTCGCCGCCGTAGAGCGCGAAGGACAGGAAGATCGCCCCGACCGTCAGTGCGAGGGCGAAGAGGAGGAACATCGCCGCATCGGGAAACTCGAGGATCGACGGCCGCCACACCATCAGCCCGACGATACCCGTGAAGACAGCCACGCCGCCGATCGCCGCGGCGATGCCGCGCAGGTATTCTTCCACCGGCCGGGCGATGTCGACCCGACCCCGTCCTTCCGACAGAACCACCTCACCCCGCGCCATCGTCGCCTCCGCGCACCTCTCGAACCGCGATCGGTCTCGGTTCATGGTCGGACGAG
>CALMYM010000153.1 GCA_937873675.1 uncultured Alphaproteobacteria bacterium
GCGTGGACGTCGCCCTTCAGCGCCCGTTTGTACTCGAGCTGCCAGGCGATGCTCAGCACCGGGTCGTCCTCCAAACCCTTCTCCTCGATCTCTTGGGCGATGGCCTCGGCGTGGAAAGTGACGGGCTGGTTCATGAAGCCCTCGTTCTCCACCAGACCCTCGAGGAGTGCCGGATCGGAGAAGGGGACCTCGCTGCCCGGGATCCCGGCGTAGGTCTCGGTCTTGGAGTGGGCCTGGGCGTAGCGGTGGAGTTGCTCCTGGCCGCCGTAGCGGTTGTGCCGGAAGAAGTGGGTCCAGGGGGTGCGAATGGCCTGCATGAGGAGCACGCGCTTGGTCCGGTAGCCGTTGGGCTGGTGGCAGACATTGCAATCCGCCGGCGTGTTCTCGAGGTCGCTGTCGTCGTAGATGGAGACCCGTGTCCAGCTCTGCTCGATGGCTGGGCTGAACAGCTCGTAGCTCGTGCAGCCGGTCGGGCGTTGGTTGCAGGCCTGCTCGAACCGCACCACGAAGAAGCGCAGGTCGCCGGTCTTGGGGTCGCGATCGATCAGCTCGACGATCTGCTCGCCCCTCGCGAAGCCCATGGCCACGAATTCGGGGTCCTTCACGAACTGCGAGGGAGGCTTGTTCGCGGAACGGGCGGTGTGGGCGGGAGGCGTGAAGATGATCGCCCGTGGGTTGATCGGCGACACCATGCGCGACGTGAGTGCCGTGCTGTGGCCCAGGAAGACGAAGGCAGGGTTGCCCTCTCGGCCGTTGCCCGTCACGTTGTCCGCCTCTGCGATGCCCGGCTTCTCGTAGAAGAGGCCGAGGGCTTTCTGGAGATCGGCCAGGCTCTGGATGGTCGGGGGTGGGGAGGCGCAGAAGATCTTGCTCAGGCGGTCCTGGTGACCGCGGCCGCAGAGGGCTTGGCGCTGCGCTTCACCAACCGGCAGATCGGCGAAGAGATCGGCGGCGGGGTGCGGCGCGAGGAGGACCGGCCCCACGGCCTCCTCGGGCTTTGGCTCGGGGGTGGGGGAGGCGCTCGTCGGCCGGGGAAAGGTGCTGAGGGGGGCCGCCCCCCCCGCGCGTCTCGCCGCCGAGACCGCCGACATCTCCCTGCCGCTGTGGCCGTCGCCGGCCAACGCCGGGCGCATCCATCCGATCAGCCAGGTCACCGACGAGCTGACGGCGATCTTCGCCGACATGGGCTTCTCGGTCGCCGAGGGACCGGATGTCGAGAGCGACTTCTACAACTTCACGGCGCTGAACTTCCCCGAGGGCCATCCCGCCCGCGAGATGCACGACACGTTCTTCTTCTCGCCGAAGGAGGACGGCAAGCGCCATCTCCTGCGTACCCACACCTCGCCGGTGCAGGTGCGCACCATGCTGTCGTCGAAGCCGCCGATCCGGGTGATCGCGCCGGGGCGCACCTATCGCTGCGACTCGGACCAGACCCACACGCCGATGTTCCATCAGGTCGAGGGTCTGGTCATCGACAAGACCTCGACCATCGGCACGCTGAAGTGGGTGCTCGAGGAGTTCTGCAAGGCTTTCTTCGAGGTGCCCTCGGTCGAGATGCGCTTCCGGCCGTCGTTCTTCCCCTTCACCGAGCCGTCGATGGAGGTGGACATCCGCTGCGACCGCTCCGGGCCGGAGATCAAGTTCGGCGAGGGCGACGACTGGCTGGAGATCCTCGGCTGCGGCATGGTCCATCCCAACGTGCTCAGGAACTGCGGCCTCGATCCGGACGAGTACCAGGGCTTCGCCTTCGGCATGGGCATCGACCGCATCGCCATGCTCAAGTACGGCATGCCGGACCTGCGCGCCTTCTTCGACGCCGACGTGCGCTGGCTGAAGCACTACGGCTTCCGCCCGCTCGACCTGCCGACCCTGTTCGGGGGCCTCAGCGTCTGATGCGGAGCGCCCTGGCGCGCGGCACGGAGGAGAGTTCCTTGCCTCGTCGGACCGTCTCTCCACTCATCCGAGCCAATGCTCGGAGACTGCGCCGGTCGATGACCGGGGCGGAGACGAGATTGTGGGCGGCGTTGCGCGGCCATCGCTTCGTCGGAACCTCGTTCCGCCGTCAGACGCCGATCGGTCCCTACATCGCGGACTTCTGCTGTCCCGAGGCGCGGCTGGTGATCGAGGTCGACGGAGGGCAGCACGGGGAAGATGTGGGCATCGCGCGAGATCTTCGGCGTGACGCATGGCTGGCGGACGCGGGATATCGGGTGATCCGGTTCTGGAACCACGAGGTTCTCGCCGAGACCGATACGGTACTGGACGCGATCTGGTTCGCGCTTCGCGATGCCGGTGCGATCGGTGGAGAAGCCCAGCCCCCCCTCCCTGTCCCTCCCCCTCGAGGGGGGAGGGGACGGCAGCGGCGAAGCCCTGCCCCGAACTCCCCCACGGCCCTCGTCGAACCGCCGCACCCCGGGTCGGTGGGTTCGAGTTTCACCGACGACGGCGCCACCTGCGTCCCCTCCCCCCCGGAGGGGGAGGGACAGGGAGGGGGGGCTGCGGCCTCGCCGCCCTCTGCAGTGGATCCCTCCCGCGCCACTCTTTCCTCTGCCTCGAAGACCGGACGACATCCACGAAGTTCACCCTCCCTCGGCCGAAGAACGCCCTCGGCACCACCGCCGCGGTGGACGCGATCGTCGAGACGCTGACGCGGATCGGGCTCGAGGTGGAAGGCGTCGAGGACAAGGCCAAGACGCTGAAGCCCTTCGTCGTCGCCCACGTCGTCTCCGCCGTGCAGCACCCGAACGCCGACCGGCTCCGGGTCTGCATGGTCGACACCGGTTCCGGCCAACCGATCCAGGTGGTGTGCGGCGCGCCCAACGCGCGGGCCGGCATGAAGACGGTGTTCGCCGCGGCGGGGACCTGGATCCCCGGCAAGATCCGCGGCGTCGAGAGCCACGGCATGATGTGCTCGGCGGCCGAGCTCGAACTCTCCGAGGACCACACCGGCATCATCGACCTACCGGCGGACGCGCCGACCGGCGCGCTCTTCGTCGACTACGCCGACCTCGACGATCCGGTGATCGACGTGTCGCTGACCCCCAACCGGGCCGACTGCACCGGCGTGCGCGGCATCGCCCGCGATCTCGCCGCCGCCGGCATCGGCACGCTCAAGCCCGACACCACCCGCAAGATCGCCGGGACCTACGCCTCGCCGGTCGCCGTCGACCTGCGGTTCGGCGACGGCGAGCTCGTCGCCTGCCCGGCCTTCCACGGCCGCTACGTCCGGGGCGTGAAGAACGGCCCGTCGCCGGAGTGGATGCAGCGCCGGCTCAAGGCGATCGGCCTGCGCCCGATCTCGGCGCTGGTCGACATGACCAACTACGTGTCGATCGATCGCGGCCGGCCGCTGCACGTCTTCGACGCGGCGAAGCTCACCGGCGGCATCCACGCCCGCTACGGCCGCGACGGCGAGAGCTTCCTCGCCCTCGACGGCAAGTCCTACACGGTCGACGGCCGCATGTGTGTCATCGCCGACGACGCCGGCGTGCTCGGCCTCGGCGGCATCATGGGCGGCGAGGCCTCCGGCTGCACCGAGGAGACCACCGACGTCTTCATCGAATGCGCCTGGTTCGATCCGACCCGCACCGCCGAGACCGGCCGGCGCACCGGCATCGTCTCGGATGCGCGCTACCGCTTCGAGCGCGGCGTCGATCCGGCCTATCTCGAGGGCGGGCTCGACATCGCCACCCAGATGGTCGTCGACCTGTGCGGCGGCGAAGCCTCGCAGCCCGTCGTCGCCGGCAAGGCGCCGGAGATGGACCGGATCATCGACTTCCCGCTCTCCGAGGTGAAGCGGCTGACCGGTCTCTCCCTGCATCGCGCCGAGATCCGCGAGATCCTGGAGAAGCTCGGCTTCTTCGTCATCGCCAAGGACGACGTCTTCCGCGTCGCGGTGCCGTCGTGGCGCGCCGACGTCGAGGCCAAGGCCGATCTGGTCGAAGAGGTGATGCGCATCCACGGTCTCGAGAACGTCGTCTCGACGCCGCTCGAGAGCCACGGCACCGTCGGTGCCAAGGTGCTCACCGTGCCGCAGATCCGCCGCTCCAAGGCGCGCCGGGTGCTGGCCACCCGGTCGATGCTGGAAGCCGTCACCTGGTCCTTCGTGTCGAAGCGGCAGGCGGAGCTGTTCGGCGGCGGCGGGGCCGATCTGGCGCTCGCCAACCCGATCGCCTCCGATCTCTCCGACATGCGGCCGTGCCTGCTTCCCGGCCTGATCCGGGCGGCGCAGCGCAATCTCGAGCGCGGCGTCGCCGACGTGGCGCTGTTCGAGGTCGGGCAGGTGTTCGCGAACGACACGCCCGAGGGCCAGAAGCTCACCGCGAGCGGCGTGCGCCGCGGCACCGCGGGCTCGACCGGCTCCGGCCGGCACTGGCTCGGCGATGCCGGTCCGGTCGGCTGGACGGTCGCCAAGGCCGACGCGATCGCGGTGCTGGAGGCGCTCGGCGTGGTGCTCGACCGGGTGCAGATCGTGCGTGGCGCGCCGGGTTGGTATCATCCCGGCCGCTCCGGCGTGATCCAGCAGGGTCCGCAGAACGTGCTGGCGCATTTCGGCGAGCTGCATCCCTCGGCGCTCGAGGCGCTCGATGCGGCCGGACCGATGGTCGCCTTCGAGGTGTTCCTCGACGCCATCCCCGAGCCCAAGGCCAAGCCGACCAAGTCGAAGGGGGCGCTCGCCGCCTCCGAGCTGATGCCGCTCTCCCGCGACTTCGCCTTCGTCGTCGACGAGAAGGTGGACGCCGAAAAGATCCTCAAGGCGGTCAAGGGCGCCGACCGGCAGCTCATCACCGACGTGAACGTCTTCGACGTCTTCCGCGGCGCCTCGATCGGCGAGGGAAAGAAGTCGGTGGCGGTGGAGGTGTTCCTCCAGCCCACCAAGGCGACGCTGACCGACAAGGATCTCGAGGCGCTCGCCCAGAAGATCGTCGGCGCCGTCGCCAAGGCGACCGGGGCGACGCTCCGCGCCTGATCGACGAACGATCGCGGCCCGGCCCTCGGCCGGGCCGCCGCGTTTTCGGTGCCTTCGTTTTCGGTCCCTTCGAGGATGGCTCCCATGACCCGCGCTCCGCTCGCCGGCATCAAGGTTCTCGAATTGGCGCGCATCCTCGCCGGCCCGTGGGTCGGCCAGAGCCTCGCCGATCTCGGGGCGGAGGTGATCAAGGTCGAGCCGCCGGGCGTCGGCGACGACACGCGCGGCTGGGGGCC
>CALMYM010000154.1 GCA_937873675.1 uncultured Alphaproteobacteria bacterium
GGCCCAGCCGGCGGTGGACCAGTCCCTGGGCGCGGTGTCGGTTCAGAACTGGAAATGGATTGACCGGGGTCACACCGACCCCCTCCCGCACCAGTTCGACCGCCGCGAGTGCCGTCGCCGCCTCCGCCACGATCTCGCGATCGACGCCGGCCAACAGTGCGTCGACCCGTCGCCGCATCGAATGACCGCGCGCCAACTCGACGAAGGCGTGACCGGCGAGATCGGCCGCGGTCACTTCGTCGAGCGCCGCCAGCGCATGGCCCTGCGGCGCGATCGCCACCATTTCGGAGCGGTGGAACGGCTCGACCCGTGTTTCGGTGTCGAGCATCACCGAGTCGGTGAGGCCGAGGTCGACCGATCCGGTGGCGACCGCGGCCGCCACGTCGCTCGACCCGACGACGGCGAGATCGAGCCGCACCCCGCCGTGACGCCGGCGATAGGCGGCGAAGAGAGGCGGCACCAGCGCCACCGCGAAGGTGGGAGGCGCCGCGATCCGCAGCGTCCGGCCGGCGGCGCCCGCGCTCCGGCTCGCGAGACGGTCGAGCGTGGCGAAGACGGCGTCGAGGTCGCGGTCGATCGCCGACGCGTCCGCGGTCGGCCGGATGCCGCGGCCCGCCGCTTCGAAGAGGCGACGCCCGAGGCGATCCTCGAGGCTCGCCAGCGCTCGGCTGATCGACGACTGGGAGCGCCCGAGACGACGCGCCGCCGCCGCCGTCGACCCCTCGGCGAGGGTGGCGCGCAGCGCCTCGAGCTCGGACAGGGTCGGTCGGCGGTCCCGCATCGGCGGCGATGATGTACTCGATCGATCACCGGAGTCGATCGATTTCGCCGATGACGTCGGCCGCTCCCGCCCGCATCGTGGCCCGGTCTCGAGGGAGGACCACCATGTTCCGTTCAGCCGTCTACGCCGCCGTCACCATCGCCGCCGCCACCCCGGCACTCGCCCAGTCGATCAAGGGATCGGTGCTCGATCCCAGTGCCGACAACCTGCGCGCCACCTGGGAGAACGCGCTCGTCACCGTCCCGGCCGAAACCCCGGGAGGAGCGCCGCTGCAGGTCAAGCTGAAGGACCTGCCGCCGGTCGCCGGACAGCGTCGGCCGTTGGTGGTGTTCATGCACGGCTCGAGCGGCATCGCCGGTTTCGTCAAGGACTACCAGACGTGGCTCGCCCGCGACCTCGGCTTCGCCTCGATCGCCCCGGACAGTCTCGCCATCCCCGATCGCCTGACCTACCAATCGCCGATCGACAAACCGACCTACGAGCGCGTCCACGGCCTGCGTCTCGCCGAGCTGAGATACGCCCTCGATCACGCCGCCGCGCTGCCCTGGGTGGATGCCGGTCACATCGTCGTCGCCGGCACCAGCGAGGGCGCGGTGCCGGTGGCCCGTCTCGACGATCCGCGCCCGGTGGGCCGCCTCCTCTACGCCTGGTCCTGCGAGAAGAACTACTTCGTCGAGGACGACCGGACCGCGATCCCGCCCGCCACCCCGGTTCTGGCGATCATCGCCGCCAAGGATCCCTATTTCTCGCCGGTGAACCCGTGGAACCAGGGCATGTCCGTCACCGGCACCTGCACCGCCGCACTGCGCGACCACACCGCCGCGACGGTGGTGACGCTGTCGACCGACAAACACACCGTGGTCAATTTCCCCGAAGCGCAGGCCCTCGCCGGCGGCTTCCTCGAGCGCACCCTCGGCATCGCTCCGCAGCCCCGTCCGAAGCTCTGAGCACCTGGAGGCGCGGAGTGCCCCGGGCATCCGGAGCGCTCGCGTCGTCCATCGACCTTCCGTCGCGATCACAGGGTGGCGGGAACGACCGCCGCCCACCACTCCGCATCGGCGGACTCACGCCGGCCCGGCCCGCCAGAGGCCCCCCGGCGGACGACACGAGAATTCGGAAATTGTGGCGCCCCCGGCCGGACTCGGACCAGCACGCCCGCGAAGGCAACAGATTTTGAGTCTGCCGCGTCTACCATTTCGCCACTGGGGCAGGCGGGCGGCATATTAGACGGGAGCCGCGCCGCGTCAACGACGACCCCGCACCACCCCACATGAAATGCCCGCGTTCCACCCGATCGTCGGCGGGAGTGATCGGCCACTCCGTCGCGCCCGCAGGTGGGCCCGGCACGACGAGTGCGGGAGTGGAAATCGCCGGGTCGCCGTCGTTCACTTCCGCGAGACGATCGACCGCCGCTCTGGACGCGTGCCCCTCGCCTCGGCTACATCCCGCACGACCACGCGCCGCGCCCGCCGCCGCCCTCGGACGAGGACCGATGCTGAAACGCCTCTACGACTGGACCCTGTCGCTCGCCGCCCGCAAGACCGCGGAAGCCTGGCTGGCGATCATCGCCTTCATCGAGAGCTCGGTCTTCCTGGTGCCGGCCGACGTGCTGTTCCTGCCGATGGGCCTCGCCCGGCCGGACCGCATCTATCGCTACGCCTTCACCGCCACCGCCGCTTCGGTGCTCGGCGGCATCGCCGGTTGGTATCTCGGCTGGTACGCCTTCGACACGCTGGCGATGCCGGTGCTGGAATTCTACCACAAGGTCGACGCCTTCGAGCGGCTGCGCCGCGACTGGGGCGATTCGGTGCTGCTCTTGCTGATCACCTCCGGTCTCGCCCACCTGCCGCCGATCAAGGTGGTGACCATCCTGTCGGGCGCCGTCCACGTCGACCTGTGGCTCTTCGTCGGCTCGGCGATCGTGGCGCGCGGCGCCCGCTTCTATGCCCTCGCCTGGGCGCTGCGAAAATGGGGCGAGCCGATCCGCCATTTCATCGAGACCCATCTCGGCCGCGTCGCCGGCGCGCTCGCCGGCCTCGTGATCGCCATATGGGTGGCGTTCAAACTGATGGGCTGAGGCGCGCGAGCGCCCCCGGCCGAGAGGGACGAAGATGGACCTCCTGCACACGAAGTTCGTCGACATCGATCGCCCGCGCGAGAGCATCGTCCTGCTCCTCGGGCTCGGAGCGATCTTCGTGGTCGGCGCCGCCTGGAGCTTCGAGCTCTCCGGCTTCGTGCCCTGCAAGCTCTGCCTGATCCAGCGCATGCCCTATTACATGGCCATGCCGCTCGCCTTCATGGGCTGGGGCGTCGAGCGCATCTCCGGACCGGCGTGGTTGACCCGCGTGGTGCTGCTGGTGCTCGCCGGCCTGTTCCTGTGGGGCGGCTCGGTCGGCTTCTATCAGGCCGGCGCCGAATGGGGCTATTGGCCCGGCCCCGCCGACTGCGGCGCGGCGCGAGGCGGAACCATCCCGACCGCCGCCGGCGATCTCCTGGGCAGCCTCTCCAAGGTGAAGATCGTCGACTGCACCAAGCCGCAGATCCGCATCCTCGGCCTGTCCTTCGCCGGCTGGACCGTCACCGCCTCGAGCGGCCTGACCCTCGCCGCCCTCGCCGGCATGATCCTGCCGGATCGCGCCCGCCGCGCCTGACCCGACGCCTCACGGCTCCAGTTCGGTGTCCCAGTACAAATAGTCCATCCAGCTGTCGTGCAGGAAGTTCGGCGGGAAGTGCCGGCCGGCGTCGTGCAGGTCGTGCACCGTCGGCCGCCACGGCAGGTGCATCGGGGGCATGCCGGCTTCTCGGAGGCTCTTGTGGCCCTTCCGCAGGTTGCACGGGGAACAGGCGGTCAGCACGTTCTCCCAGGTGGTCTGCCCGCCGCGCGCCCGCGGCACCAGATGGTCGAAGGTCAGATCCTCGCTCGAGCCGCAGTACTGGCACTGGAAGCGATCGCGCAGGAAGACGTTGAAGCGGGTGAAGGCCGGCTGGCGTGTCGGCTTGACGTAGGTCTTGAGCGACACCACCGACGGCAGGCGCATGGCGAAGGACGGCGAGTGGACCTCGACGTCGTAGTGCTGGACGATGTTGACCCGGTCCATGAACACCGCGCGGACGGTGTCCTGCCAGGACCAGAGCGACAACGGATAATAGCTGAGCGGGCGAAAATCGGCGTTGAGCACCAGAGCGGGATGCGATCTGGAAGGCACGTGGATCGTCAAAGGCGCACCTCTCGTTCGGCTCCGTCTCCGGTACCGTCCGACGAGAGGCCTCAGACAGGAACGCGCACGGCGAGGCCCCGACGCCGGCGAACCATGGCGAGAGTGTACAGGTGAGATGTCGGCCTTGTGAAGCCGATCCGTCCCGTTTCGGGACACCTCAGCGCGGTGCGCCTTCGCGCCCGTCGCGGCGGGCGGCGGGGGAGGCCCGGAACCAACCCGGCGCCACCCCCCGCCACCGCGTCCACGCTTGCCCGATGGTGCGGCAGGCCGCCTCGTCGGGCCGTTCGACCATGGCGAAAGCGTCGCCGACGGCGTTGCGCAGCGCCAGGTCGCCGCCCGGCCAGACATCCGGATGGCCGGCGCAGAAGAGCAGGAACACCTCCGCCGTCCACGTGCCTATCCCTTTGACCGCGACCAGCTTTTCCGTCGCCTCGGCGACCGGTGCGACGGCCACCGCCTCGAGATCGAGCCCGCCCGACACCGCCGCCGTGATCGCCCGGAGCGTCACCACCTTGGGCCGCGACAGGCCGGCGCCGCGCAGCGTCTCGTCGTCGTGGGCGGCGATCGCCGCCGCATCGACCCGACCGCCCAGCGTCGCCTCGAAGCGGTTCCAGATCGAGGTCGCCGCCTGGGCCGAAACCTGTTGGGCGACGACGATCCGCGCCAGCCCCTCGAAGCCCGGCGGCCGACGGCGCAGCGGCACCGGCCCGGCGATCGTCACGACCGGTTCGAGACGCGGATCGATTCGCGTCAGCGCCTCCAGCCCCGCCGCCACGTCCTCGTCGCTCTCGATCCGTCGCATCGCTCGTCCCCCCGCTGGCGATCGACCATAGGCCGAAGCGAGCCGTTCGTCTCGCCGGGCTCGCGATCGTCTCCCGGAGCGGATAGGAAGGTGCGGACGACCACCCGCGACCTCACCCGATGACGACGCCCGTCTTCCGTTTCGCCCCCAGCCCCAACGGGCTCCTGCATCTCGGCCACGCCTATTCGGCGATGCTCGACCATGCCCTGGCGCGCGGCCTCGACGGCCGCTTCCTGCTGCGCATCGAAGACATCGACACGACCCGCTGCCGGCCCGAATTCGAGGCGGCGATCGAAGAGGATCTCGCCTGGCTCGGGATCGGCTGGGACGCGCCGCCGCGCCGCCAGTCCGATCATTTCGACGCCTACGCCGACGCCCTCGAGCGGCTGAAAGCGGCGGGGCTC
>CALMYM010000155.1 GCA_937873675.1 uncultured Alphaproteobacteria bacterium
CGGCCGCGCTCGCCTACGGCCTCGACAAGAAGAACACCGGCACCATCGCGGTCTTCGCCGGGGGGCTCGACCGGCTCTACCCGCCGGAGCACGAGGGGCTGGCCGCTCGCATCGTCGAAACCGGCGGGGCGCTGGTCTCCGAAATGCCGTTCGGCTGGGAACCGCGGGCGCGCGACTTTCCCCGCCGCAACCGGCTGATCTCGGGCATCGCCCTCGGCGTGGTGGTGATCGAGGCCGCCGCCCGCTCGGGCTCGCTGCACACGGCGCGCTTCGCCGCCGAGCAGGGACGCGAGGTCTTCGCCGTGCCGGGCAGTCCGCTCGACCCGCGCGCCGAGGGGACCAACGATCTGATCCGCAACGGTGCGACGCTGGTGGCGAGCGCGGCCCACGTGATCGAGGGCCTGACGCCGATCCTCGGGCGCCGGCCGGATCCGACGGTGCTCGCCACCTCGGGCTCCGACGATCTCGAACGGCCGCTCGACGTCACCGACGACGCACGGCGGCTGGTGCTGGAGGCGTTGGGGCCGACGCCGGTCGCGATCGACGAGATCCTGCGGGCGACGGGCGTGCGCGCCGGCGAGCTGCACCTGATCCTGATGGAACTGACGCTCGCCGGCCGGCTCGACCGCCAATCGGGCGGACGGGTCGCGCTGGTGATGTGACGGCAGACGTGTCGGCACCGAGCCCGGTGCGTCGGTCGCGTCCGCGCCGCTCGGCTCAGGCCGGCGGCGTCGCGGCGGCTTCCGAGGGGAGCGCCGGCTCGCCGTCGGCGAGGACTTCCTCCGGATGCGCCGCCTCGTGGGCGCCGGGCGGTACTTCGGCGGGGTAGGGGCGGACCCGCATCTCCTCGATCGCCACCAGATCCGGCGGCGGCTCGGGTTTGACGATCAGCCGGTCGATGGTCTCGATCAGCTGCGGTTCGCACAGCACCGCCATACGCTCCTTCGGCCCGAGCCAGGCGAGGACCTCGGCGAAGTTGGTCGCCTCGTGGATCTTGGCGGCGGCCATCACCGGGTCGAGTTCGGGCTTGCCGCGGGCGCGCAGCGGCACCGGCAGGTGCATGCGGGCGTGGACGGCGCGGGCGTGCGGGTTCTCGACCACCGAGGTGAGACCGTCCTCGACCTCCGGCAGCTCGGCTTCGGCGAGGTGCTGGGCGCCGTGGGCGGCGGCGACGATCGCCGGCGGGTCGGTCTCCTCGGGGATGAGGAGCAGCCGGATCTTCTTCAGCCCGAGGCCGGCGGCGAGCGAGCCCGAGGTCCAGGAGATCGGCACGGCGAGGACGAGGCCGATCAGCGTCGGCGCCATCCAGGCGAGGATGGCGGGCGAGATGACGTAGGCCGCGAGCGCCATGAAGACGCCGATGGTGGCGTGCTGCCAATGATGGCGGATGACCTCGGCGAGCGGGATGCCGCCGTCGTCGCGGCGTTGGGTCTTCCAGCCCGAGTCGCGGCCGAGCAGGATCTCGGCGACGTGGCGCGACTGCAGCAGCATCATGACGGGGGCGACGAGGGCGGAGATCAGCGTCTCCAACACCATGCCGACGACGATGGCGAAGCCGCCGCCGCAGCGCTTGCGCAGGTCCGAGCGCAGGATCGTCTCGATCACGCCGAGGAACTTGGGCAGCAGCAGCACGCCCATGGTGACGATGAAGAGCTGCAACGCGCGTTCCGAGTCGAACCGCGGCCACGCCGGATAGAGCGAGAACTCCTTGGAGAAGTACTCCGGCCGGATGAACTTCGCCTGCAAGGCCAGCGCCAAGCCGACCATCAGCAGCATCAGCCAGATCGGCGAGGCGAGGTAGCTCATGATGCCGGTGGCGAAGTGGATGCGCGACGGCCAGGCGAGGCCCTTGGTCGGCAGCACCTTCATGTGCTGCAGGTTGCCCTGGGCCCAGCGGCGATCGCGCATGGCGACGTCGAGCAGCGACGGCGGGCTCTCCTCGTAGGAGCCGCCGAGCCACGGCACCATGTAGACGCCCCAGCCGGAGCGGCGGATCAGCGCCGCCTCGACGAAGTCGTGGCTCATGATGTGGCCGCCGAAGGGCTTGCGGCCGGGCAGGTCGGGCAGACCGCAGGCCTCGGCGAAGGCCTTCGTCCGGATGATGGCGTTGTGGCCCCAGTAGTTGCCGTCGCGGCCCGACCAAGCCGACAGGCCGCGGGCGATCACCGGTCCGTAGACCTTGCCGGCGAACTGCTGCAGGCGGGCGAAGAGGGTGTTGCGGTTGGCGATCACCGGCAGCGTCTGGATGATGCCGGCGCGCGGGTCGTCCTCCATCAGGAGGGCCATGGTGACGATGGTCTCGCCCTTCATCAGGCTGTCGGCGTCGAGCACCAGCATCTGCTCGTAGCGCCCGCCCCAGCGGGTGACGAAGTCGGCGACGTTGCCGGCCTTGCGGGCGATGTTCTTGTGGCGGCGGCGGGACCACACCCCCCTGCGGGCGCCGCGGGGGTGGGGCGGGGGGGCGCGCGCCCCGTCCGCCTTCCCGCAGGGCCGCTGGTGGCACCGTTGGAAGGTCGCGGCGGCGCAGGCGGTCGATCGCCAGTTCCTCTTCCACCCAGGCGGTCTGGTCGGTGGTGTCGGAGCAGACGAAGATCTCGAAATGCTCGCCCTCGCCGAGGGCGATGATCGCTTCGGCCATGGCCTCGAGGGCGCCGATGGTGCGCGCCGGGCTCTCGTTGTAGACCGGCATCAAGAGCGCCGTCTTCGTCCGCAGCGGCCGGTCGATGCCGCGGATCGAGCGGCTCTCGAAGAAGCCGGCGAAGAAGCCGGCGATGCCGGAGGCGGCGGAGAGCGCGATCCACGAGAAGGTGACGCCGAAGAAGACGATCAGCGGCCATTCGAGGCCGACGATGCCGCCGGCCGAGACGACGCCCACCATCTCGCGGACGCCGTAGAAGGAGATGGCGAAGGCGAGGCCGAAGACGAACAGTCGCGTCAGCCGCACCGACCATGACGGCTTGCCGTCGACGACGGTCGGGCGCGGCCCGTCCCAGCGATCGAGCCGCTGCACCGGCATGTCGAGCGGCATCTCCGGCGGAACCGGTCCGAGGTGATCGGGGGAGGCGAGGTCGACGTCGGTGGTCACGATGGTTCCCGAGATATCGGTGTTCGCGGCGACGGTCACGCGGCGACCCAGCGGTAGAGCCAGGTTTCGCTGATCGGCTTCTGGCCGTCGGTCAACTGTACCCTGAGTTCGCTCATCGGCGCATTCTTCGGGTCGAGGTCGAAGGTGACGCGGTAGCCGCCGGTCGCCGGATTGGGTCGGAGCACCGGCGAAACGATGCGGCCGGCGGAGGCGGTGGCGACGAGTTTGACGGCGCCGACGGGCGGCATCGGACCGACGAAATCGATCGCGTAGCGCCGCCACGGACCTTCGGCGCCCTGACCCTCGCGGCTCTCGGCGACACGACCCATGTCGTTCGGGGCGAGGCCGGCGCCGGTCCAGCGCAGCCGATAGGCGGCGGAGAACTCCTGGCCGGCCGGGATCTTGGCCTTCGGCCGCCAATAGGCGGTGACGTTCTCGTGGATGTCGCTGTCGGAGGGGATCTCGACCAGGACGACGGAGCCCTTGCCCCAGTCGCCGACCGGCTCGACCCAGGCGGAGGGGCTGAGATCCCAACGCCGTTCGAGATCCTGATATTCGGGGAAGCCGCGCGCCCGCTGGGCTAGACCGAAGCCGTGCGGGTTCTCGTCGCCGAAGGCGGAGATCTGCAGGGTGCGCGGGTTGGCGAGCGGCCGCCACAGGCGTTCGCCGAGGCCGGTGACGACGGCGAGGCCGTCGGAGAGATGCACCGCCGGGCGGATGTCGTCGTTGCGGCTGCGGCCGATCGGCCCGTAGAAGAACATCGAATTGAGGGCGCCGAGGCCGATGTGGCCGAGGTCCTCGCGCGGGAACAGCGTCAACTCGACGTCGATGTTGGTCTCGTCGCCGGAGCGGATGGTGAAGCGGTAGGCACCGGTCACCATCTTGCTGTCGAGGAGGGCGTAGAGACGCACCGTCTGGGCGTTCTCTTCCGGCTTTTCGACGTAGAAGCGCGAGAAATAGGGGAATTCCTCGCCGTCGGGTTCGGCGGTGTTGATGGCCAGGCCGCGTGCCGTCAGGCCGTAGACCTGATCGCGGGCGATCGCCTTGAAGTAGGTCGCGCCCTGGAAGACGGCGAACTCCTGCCAGCGATCGGCGTCGCGCGGCCGACGCAGCTTGAGGCCGGAGAAGGGCAGCACGACCCCGTCTTCGGGCGGGGTGACGTTCGAGCCCCAGTCGAAGCGATCGCGGTCGAAGGGGATGGGCAGGGCCAGTCCTTCGTCGACGAGATGGATCTCGACCGGGGTGCGATAGACGAAGCCGGCGGGAAGCGGCTCGAGGCGGAAGCCGCGCTTCTCGTCGCGCCAGATCAGGAGATCGGGCTTCCAGCGGATGTCGCGATACTGGTCGTGGTTGATGTCGGCGAAGCGGGCGGGAACCGGCGGGCCCGGCGCCTTGCGCGGGGCCCCGGCCAGTCGTCGTGCCTCGTCCTTGAGCCAGGCGAAACTGAAGGGCACACCGGCGGGTGCCTGGGGGGCCGGCGCCTGTCCCTGCGCCGCCGCGGGTGTGACGGTCGCTCCCAAGCCGAGGGCGGCGGCGAGGGAAAGCGACGAAGAGAGGAATGCGCGGCGGTCCATGGGCGAGTCCGTCGGCCGAAAGATGGCCGGAATTACGGCGAAGGGCCGCCTCCGACCGACATCGGTCCTCGCCGACGCGCAGCGGGTGGACGAAGCGCATCGCCGACCGGGATCGATGAACTCCGGAGGCGATCGGACCTTAGCTCATTTGCGAGACCGGTCAACGACTTCTCGCCGCCGCGACGGGGGCGCGAAGGTTGGTCGCGGGGGGCTCGTGGGAGCGGGGGAAGGAGAACGTGCGTCGCCGCATCGGGGCGGTCGCGGATCGCGGCCGGCGCGGGGGGCGCCGGCCGCGACGATCAGGCGCGGATGCGAGCGACGAAGCCGGCGACTTCCGAGCGCAGGCGCGTGGCGACGGCGCCGAGCTCGTCCGACGCCACGACCATCGACCCGGCGGCGTCCGAGGTCTCGCGGGTCGAGCGATCGACGGCGGCGATGTTGGCGTGGACCCGATCGGTGCCGGTGGCCGCATCGTCGATCGAACGGGCGATCTCGCGGGTGGCGGAGGCCTGCTCGTCGACGGCGGAGATGATCGAGCGGGAGATCGCCGAGATCTCGTCGACGGTGGTGGTGATGTCGCGGATGGCGTCGACGGCGCTGCCGGTGACGGACTGGACGGTGCCGATCTGCTGGGCGATCTCCTCGGTCGCCTTGGCGGTCTGCTGGGCGAGGTTCTTCACCTCCTGGGCGACGACGGCGAAGCCGCGTCCGGCCTCGCCGGCGCGCGCCGCCTCGATGGTGGCGTTGAGGGCGAGCAGGTTGGTCTGCGAGGCGATGGCGTTGATGAGATCGACGATCTCGCCGATTCGTTGCGTGGCGTCGGAGAGTTCGCGGACGATGGCGTTGGTGCGCTCGGCCTGCTGCGCCGCGGTGGCCGAGACCGTGCCGGCCTGATGCATCTGGCGGCCGACCTCGTCGATGGCGCTCGACAGTTCCTCGGTGGCGGTGGCGACGGTGGAGACGTTGCCGGAGGCTTCGGCGACGGCGGTGGCGGCGGCGCCGGCACTGCCGGCGGTCGAATGGGCGATGTCGTCGACCTTGCGGGCGCCGGAGGCGATCGTCTCGGCGACGTGGCCGACGGTCTCGACGACGCCGGCGACGGTGGCGGCGAAATTGTCGGCGAGGGCCAGACGCTCGCGCCGACGTTCGGCCTCCATGCGTTGCTCTTCCTGGGCGCGTTCGGCCTGCAGCGTCTCGCGCTCCTCGATGGCGACGCGGAAGACGTCGGTGGCGCGGGCCATGCGGCCGATCTCGGTGCGGTTTCGGGTATGGGGCACGGCGATGCCGCGCCGCCCGGAGGTCAGTTGCTCCATCACGCCGGTCAGCGCGCCGATCGGACGGACGACGAAACGCAGGAAGGCGAGGGCGGCGAGGACGAGGCCGAGGGTGGCGAAGGCGGCGGCGAGGGAGGTGATCGTCGCGGTGTCGGTGATGGTCTTCCTCACCGCGTCGACGTCCTCGGCGATGCGCAGGGTGGTGCCCTCGATGATGCCGTCACGAGTCGCCAGGAGCGCTTCCATGGTCGCGCCCATGGCTTCGCTGCGTTCGTCGAACTCCGGCATCATCTTGTTGCCGGCGGAGGGGCCGCCGGCGACGTAGGCTTCCGCCATCTCTTTGCCGACGCGATAGAACTCGGTGAAGGCGCCGGTCGTGGCGTCGAGTTTGTCGCGCATGTCGATGCGGCCGAGCTTCTCGGCGATGGCGCGGGCGGCGGCGACGTCTTCCTTGAACTTTTCGGCGAATTCGGCCGCCTTGTTGAAGCCGTCGCCGAGCCCGTCCTCACCGCGGGTGGCGGAGACGTCCTGGAGGAACTGCTGGACCTGGATCACGTCGATCTGAATCGATTTGATGCGCGTGCCGAGCGGGATCACATCGTCGGTCAACAGATCGAAATGCTGGGCGACGCTGTCGGAGCTCGCGAGGCTCACGGTTTTCGCCCGCGAGATCAGTCCGATCGTGGCGACGTTGAACAGCACCAGGAGGATCACTCCGGCCACCGCCAGGGTTCGTAGTGAGAAAGCCATCACCCGTCTCCAAGAAATATTTGGGAAAATCGTGCGGGCGAGACGTCAACAAATCATAAACCAAAGTCGTCGAATCGGTGGAATTCCATACGATCGTTCTGTGCCGAATACGGTCGTCGTCGAGTGTTCGAACCGGGAGATCTGGTCCTCGTCATTTATGACGAGGTCGATATCGTGGCGGGAGGCGTCGGGCCGGCGGTCTTCGAGGGGCGGCCGGCGGGCGTTCGGTGGCGAGGTGCCGGCCGGCGGGACGGGGCGGCGAACGAGGGGCGGACCTTCGCGATCCGGGGGTGCGTTTCGCGCGGTCTCGGCTAGAGTGCGGCTCTTCCGTGGTTCCGCCGTCGCCGCGACGTCGGATGCCGCGTACCGCACCGAGGGAGCCGACCCGTGACTCATGCGCCGAATTCGCCGGAAGCCCGTGACATCGCCCATCATCTCCATGCCTATACCGACGCCCGGCGACATCAGGAGATCGGGCCGCTGGTGGTCGATCGCGGCGACGAAGTCCACGTCGTCGACATCCACGGCAAGCGCTACATCGAGGCGATGGCGGGGCTGTGGAGCGTCGGCGTCGGCTTCTCCGAGGAGCGACTGGTCGCCGCGGCGGCCGAACAGATGCGGAAGCTGCCGTTCTACCACACGTTCGGCCACAAATCGCACGGACCGGTGATCGACCTCGCCGAGAAGCTGGTCGACATCGCCCCGGTGCCGATGTCGAAGGTGTTCTTCACCAACTCGGGCTCGGAAGCCAACGACACGGTGATGAAGCTCCTGCGCTATCGTTCCAATTCTCTGGGCGAACCGCAGCGCAAGAAGTTCATCTCGCGGATGCGCGCCTATCACGGGGTGACGCTCGCCTCGGCGAGCCTCACCGGACTTCCCAACAACCACCGCTCCTTCGATCTGCCGATCGAGGGCGTGCTGCACACGTCGAGCCCGCACCACTGGCGCGAGGCGGCTCCGGGCGAGAGCGAGGAGGCCTTCGCCACCCGTTGCGCCGCCGACCTCCTGCGCAACGCGAGCTTCCCGGCCGCCGACCTCGAGGCGCTGATCCTCGCCGAGGGACCGGAGACCATCGCCGCCTTCTTCGGCGAGCCGGTGATGGGGGCGGGCGGCGTCGTGGTGCCGCCGGCGACCTATTGGGAGAAGATCCAGGCGGTCCTCGACGAGTACGGCATCCTGCTGGTCGCCGACGAGGTGATCTGCGGCTTCGGGCGCACCGGCAACATGTGGGGCTCGACCACCTACGGCATGAAGCCGGACATCGTGGTGTGCTCCAACCAGTTGTCGTCGCCCTACCTGCCGATCTCGCCACTGATGAGCAACGAGCGG
>CALMYM010000156.1 GCA_937873675.1 uncultured Alphaproteobacteria bacterium
TCCTTGACGCCCTTCATCGCCTTGAACGAGGCGCACTGGCAGGCGTCGACCACCTTCTCCTTCTTCGCCCCTTCCTTGGCCGCTTCGGCGTAGACGCAGGTGTCGAGCAGGGCGCGGCGGACGAGATCGCGGTTGATCTCCTTCTCCGGGATGCCCTGGGCCGAGGCGGAAGCGACGAGAGACGCGGCGAGACCGGCGCCGGCCAGGAGCGACAGGGCACGACGGGAAAGGGACGGCATGAGGGGCTCCGTGGCGGCGAGAACGCGCCGGGCGAGGGACGCGCGAAGAAGAATGCCACGTCCCTAACCGGACGCCGCGTCACGCTCAAGTGGCGCGGCCGCCACTCTCCCGATTTTTCGTCGTCTCGATCCGAACCCGGTTGTCGTGGAAGGCCGGGCCGCCATAGGGCGCGCACTGGTCGGCCCCGGTCAGCGTGTTGATGCCGCGGCCGTCACGATGCGCCGAATTGGGGAAGATGCCCTCGGCGATCACCACGCCGCGGCGCACCCCGTCGAACGCTTCCGCCGTGAAGATCACCGCACCGCGGCCGTTGACGAGGCGGATCTCCTCGCCGTCGGCGATGCCGAGATCGGCGAGGTCGTCCGGGTGGATCTTCACCCGCGGCCCGCGCTCCTTGGCCATCGACGTCGCCGTCTCGGTGAAGGAGGAATTGAGGAAGTTGCGCGCCGGTGGCGTGACCAGCCGGAACGGATGGTCGGCGTCCGGCTCTTCGGTCACCGCCCACTGGTCGGGCAGGCGCGGCAGGCTCTCCCACGGTCCCATCGGCCCGTCGTTCTCGGCGGCGATCGCCGTCCAGTCGGGCGCGAAGCGGAAGCGGCCGTCGGGATAGCCGAAGCCCTTCAGGTAATGCGCCGTCTCGAAGTCCGGCTGGCAGTCGATGGCGGGGTGTTCGACATGGGCATCGAAGCCGCCGAGCCCGGCCTGTCGCAACATGTGGTCGACATGCTCGCGCGCCGTCATGTCGAAGCCGGGATGGCTCACACCGAGCCGTTTCGCCAGATCGCAGATCACCCGGTGGTTCTCGCGCGTCTCGCCCGGCGGCTCGATCAGCTTCGGTCCGATGAGCAGATACTGGTTGCCGCCGCCGCGATAGAGATCGTCGTGCTCGAGGAAGGTGGTGGCCGGCAGCACGATGTCGGCCATCTTCGCCGTGTCGGTCATGAACTGCTCGTGCACCGCGACGAAGAGATCCTCGCGCGCGAACCCGGCGCGCACCTTCTCCTGGTCGGGGGCGACCGACATCGGGTTGGTGTTCTGGATCAGCATCGCGGTGACCGGCGGCCCGCCCTTCAGCGAGACGGAATCGCCGGTGAGCACCGCGCCGATGCGGCTCTGATCGAGCCGACGCACCGATCGGTCGCGCAGGTCGAGACCCTCGACCAGCGTCTTGTCGGTGCGGAAGATGGCGCCGTTGTTGTGGAACGCCCCTCCCCCCTCGTGACGCCACGACCCGGCGACGACCGGCACGCAGCTCGCCGCGTGCATCGCCACCGTGCCGTTGCGCTGGCGCGAGAAGCCGTAGCCGAGGCGGAAGAAGGTTTTCGGCGTCGTGCCGATCGCCTTGGCGAAATCCTCGATCTCTTGCGTCCCGAGCCCGGTGATCGCCGCCGCCCATTCCGGCGTGCGCGAGGCGAGATGGGCCTCGAGCTCCGCCGGCACGTCGGAATAGGTCGCCAGATAGTCGCGATCGGCGAGGCCGTCGCGGAAGAGCACGTGCATGACGGCGCAGGCGAGCGCCGCGTCGGTGCCGGGACGCAGGATCAGGCCGATGTCGGCCTGTTCCATCGTCGGGGTGCGATAGACGTCGACGACGGCGATCTTCGCGCCGCGCTCTTTGCGCGCCCGGATCGCGTGGGTCATGACGTTGACCTGGGTCGAGACCGGGTTCGTCCCCCAGATCACGACGAGATCCGACTTCGCCATCTCGCGCGGATCGGCGCCCGCCAGCCGCCCGGTGCCGGCGATCCAGCCGGTCCAGGCGAGGTTGGTGCAGATGGTGCCGAACTCCTCGGAGTATTTCTTGGCGTGGCGCAGCCGGTTGATGCCGTCGCGCTGCACCAGCCCCATGGTGCCGGCGTAGTAGTAGGGCCAGACCGCTTCCGGCCCGTGCTTCGCCTCCGCCGCGAGGAAGGCCTCGGCGACGCGGTCGAGCGCCTCGTCCCAGGAGATCTCGCGGAACTGTCCGGAGCCCTTCGGCCCCGAGCGGGCGAGCGGCCTCACCAGACGATCCGGCGAATGCACCCGCTCGACACAACGTGCCACCTGTGCGTGGGTCCCCCCGGCCGTGTAGCTGTTCTCGGTCGAGCCGCGGACCCGCCCGATGGTGCGCTCGTCGACGACCTCGACCTCGAGGCTGCAGGTCGACGGGCAATCGTGCGGACAGGTGGTGCGGGCGGTGCGGACCGCGGTGGGACGCGTCATGGGCCTTGTCTCCGGCGAGCGACGATCATGGCGCAATCACCGCCCCTCGACGAGATCGACCACCCGCCGCCGACGATGAAATTCGCAGATCGGACGGATCAGCAGCGGCGATCGATGGTGTGTCGGTCAGACCGGCTTGCCGAATTTCGGGAAGAACGGGATGTCGTCGAGACCGAGACCGGAGTTGAGCAGCGCGACGATACCGGCGAGCACGATCGCCGCGACCACGGTGGTGATCCCCGCCTTGAGCAGCAGTTGCGGCCGCGCCGGTGCCGACGCCGGCGTCCCCGGCACCACCTCCCCCGATTCGCCCTGCGTCCGCACCTTCAGCGGCAGCACCGCGAACAGGCAGATCCACCAGATCACGAAATACATCGCGACCAACGTTCCGATCTTCATGGGACCTCGGGGGCTCGAAAAGGAAAAGGGCGCCGGCCGGCGCCGACGCCCATCCTGGAACGCGAAACGGGTCCGCCGCAAGGGGCGGCAGGATCAGACCTGCTCGATCTCGACCAGCGTGCCGCAGAAGTCCTTCGGGTGGAGGAACAGCCCCGGTTTGCCGTGGGGGCCGATCTTCGGCTCGCCCGAGCCGAGGACGCGCATGCCGTCGGCCTTGAGCTTGTCGCGGGCGGCGATGATGTCCTCGACCTCGTAGCAGAGGTGATGGATGGCGCCGTCCGGGTTCTTCTCGACGAACTTGGCGATGGTCGAGGCCCCGCCCAGCGGCTCGAGCAGTTCGACCTTGGTGTTGGGCAGCTCGACGAAGACGACGGTGACGCCGTGATCGGGCTGCGGCAGCGGCGCCGAGACCTTGGCGCCGAGCGTGTCGCGATAGACGGCGGTGGCGGCCTCGAGGTTCTTCACCGCGATGGCGACGTGGTTGAGACGACCGATCATGGGGCTTCTCCTCGAATGACGGACGAAAACGTGGGACGACGATTAGTCCCGTCTCCGACGCCGGGCAATCCCCACGGCGCGGGCCGTTGGTCGTAGTCCGAGGCCGCACCTCACACCACCGAGATCATCACCTCGACGATCGGCTTCTTGCCCCAGCGCTCGTTCACCGCGCCGCGCACCGCGCGCTTGACCGCGTCGCGCACCATCTCGACGTCCTTGCGGCGCGCCCGCGGCAGGCCTTCGAGCGTGTTGGCGGCGGCGACCTCGATGGTGTCGCGGAAGGGCGTGCCGCGTTCGTCCTCCTCCGGCAGGCCGATCAGCGCCACTTCCGGTTCGGCGAGCGAATTGCCCTTGGCGTCGATCACCAGCGACACCGCCACGACACCGGCGAAGGACGCCTTGCGGCGCGCGCTGGTGCCCGACTTGTCGGGCTCGACCATGAGTTTGCCGTCGCGGAAGATCCGCCCGGTGAAGACCTCGTCGACCTCCTCGACCGGCCCCGGCGCCAGACGCAGCATCCGGCCGTTCCAGGCGTGGCCGATCTCGCGGACGCCCTTCGACCGAGCGAATTCGGCATGGACGGAGAGATGCAGCGCCTCGCCGTGGACGGGCACGGCGACCTGCGGCCGCACCGCCTCGTAGAGCCGCGCCATCTCACCGCGCCGCGGATGGCCGGAGACGTGCACCAGGGCGTCGCGGTCGGTGATGATCTTCACCCCGGCCTTGGCGAGCGCGTTCTGGATGGCGTTCACCGCCTTCTCGTTGCCGGGAATGGTGCGCGACGAGAAGATCATGCGGTCACCGGCCGACATGGCGATGTGGCGGTGGTCGCCCTGGGCGATACGCGCCAGCGCCGCCCGGCTCTCGCCCTGGGACCCGGTCAAGAGCGCCACCACCTTGTCGCGCGGCAGGTAGCCGTAGGCCTCCTGGTCGAGGAACTCGGGCAGGCCGTCGAGGTAGCCGAGCTCCTTGGCGACGTCGATCGCCCGGCGCATGGCGCGCCCCAGCACCACGACGTTGCGCTCGGCGGCGAGCGCCGCTTCGGCGACGGCGCGCACCCGGCCGACGTTAGAGGCGAAGGTGGTGACGCAGACACGACCGGGGGCGGAGGCGACGAGTTCGGCGAGGGAGGCGGCGACTTCCCTTTCCGACGGGCTCGAGCCGTCGCGCAGCACGTTGGTCGAATCCGAGATCAGCGCCCGCACGCCCTTGTCGCCGAGTTCGCGGAAGCGATCGAAGTCGGTCGCCCAACCGAGCACCGGCGTCTCGTCGACCTTCCAGTCGCCGGTGTGGATCACCGTGCCGAGCGTCGTGGTGATCGCCAGCGACACCGCTTCCGGGATCGAATGGGCGACGGCGATCGCCTCGACCGTGAAGGGAGCGAGGCCGAGCGTGTCGCCGGCGGTGAAACGGGTCACCGGGATCTCCGGCGAGCCGGCCTCGCCCGCCGCCTTGGCCTCGAGCAGGTCGGCGGCGAAGGGGGTCATGTAGACCTTGCACTTCAGCTTCGGCCACAGCTCGAGCAGGGCGCCGAAATGGTCCTCGTGGGCATGGGTGATGACGATGCCGACGAGGTTCTTGCGCTCTTCCTCGATGAAGCGGATGTCGGGGAAGATCAGCTCGACGCCGGGCTCGTCGAATTCCGAGGCGAAGGTGATGCCGCAGTCGACCATCAGCCACTGCCGGTCGTCCTCCGGGCCGAAGCCGTAGAGGCCGAGGTTCATGCCGATCTCGCCGACGCCGCCGAGCGGCAGGAAAACCAGTTCGTCGCCCGCGGGCTTGCGCTTCGCCATCGTCACTCCGTTCCCCGACCGTCGGGGAAGAACACGTCACCGGCCGAGATCGTCCGCCGTCCGCCGTCGGCGGTCCTCAGCACCAGCCGTCCGGCGGTGTCGATCGCTTCGAAGATCCCGTGCTCCTCGCCGTCGACGCGGCGCACCCGGATCGGCCCACCGAGGCCGACCGCATGGCCGAGCCAGTCGCTGCGCACCGCGCCGAAACCGATCCCGCCCTCCCAGGTCGCCAGCATCCGCGCCAGCGCCTCGGCGAGATCGTCGAAGAGCATCTCCGGCAGCACCGAACAGCCGGAGGCGAGCAGGCTCGTCGCCGGCGTCTCGGTGGCGGCCGGGGCTTCCTTGCAGTTGATGCCGATGCCGACGGCGACGGCGGTGCGGCCGTCCGGAACCTTCGTCGACTCGAGCAGGATACCGGCGACCTTGCGGCCGTCGACCAGGAGGTCGTTCGGCCATTTGATCTTCACTCGCTCGCTCCCGCGCGCCACGTGGGCGGCGACGGCGCGTCGCGCCGCGGTCACCGCGACGAAAGGCAGTTCGGCGAGATGCATCGGCTCGCACGGGTCGATCAGCAGCGCCGAGGCGTAGAGATTGCCCGTTTCCGACACCCAGACACGACCGCGCCGACCGCGACCGGAGGTCTGACGATCGGCGACGATCCACAGCTGACCAGGATCACCGGCGCGGGCGCGATCGAGCGCCGCGTCGTTGGTGGAGGGCAGAACGGCGAAGCGCTCCACCCGCCAGGAGCGTCCGTCCGCGGCGGCCGGATCCCGGCCGCCGGGCGTGATCGCGACCATCAGAAGAAGGTCTTGGCCGCGGCATTGGCCGCCGACACGAGGCCGTTACCGGCGAAGACGAAGACCAGCACGAAGATCGAGGCGAGGGCGAAGACCACCTTCTGCTCGATCGACGGACGGTCGAGTTCGGCCGCCGGCTCGTCGAAGTAGATCACCTTGACGATGCGGATGTAGTAGAAGGCGCCGACGACGCTCGCCAGCACGCCGAGCACGGCGAGCACGAAGAGCTTGGCCTCGACGGCGGCGAGGAAGACGTAGAGCTTGCCGAAGAAGCCGGCGAGCGGCGGGATGCCGGCGAGGCTGAACAGCAGCATCGACAGGCCGAAGGCGACCAGCGGCTGCGACCGCGACAGGCCGGCGAGATCGGCGATGTCCTCGACCGCCTTGCCGTCGCGACGCATCGACAGGATCAGCGCGAAGGTGCCGAGCGTCGTCACCAGATAGATGGCGAGATAGATCGACACGCCGGCGATGCCCTGCGCCGTGCCGGCGGCGAGACCGACCAGCGCGTAACCCATGTGGCCGATCGACGAATAGGCCATCAGGCGCTTGATGTTGGTCTGGCCGATACCGGCGAAGGCGCCGAGCGCCATCGAGGCGAAGGCGATGAAGACGATGATCTGCTGCCAGTTGTGGCCCGCCGGGCCGAGCGCCTCGGCGACGACGCGGATCACCAGCGCGAAGGCGGCGACCTTCGGCGCACCGGCGAAGAAGGCGGTGACCGGGGTCGGTGCGCCCTCGTAGACGTCCGGCGTCCACATGTGGAACGGCACCGCCGAGATCTTGAAGGCGAGGCCGGCGAGCACGAAGACGAGGCCGAACACCAGGCCGAGCGACACGCCGTGCGCCTTCAGGTGCGCCGCGATCTCCGGGAAGCCGGTGTGGCCGGTGAAGCCGTAGAGCATCGACGCGCCGTAGAGCAGCATGCCCGAGGAGAGCGCGCCGAGGACGAAGTACTTCAGGCCGGCTTCGGTCGACTTCAGATTGTCGCGATCGATCGAGGCGACGACGTAGAGGGCGAGGGACTGCAGCTCGAGGCCGAGATAGAGCGAGATCAGGTCGTTGGCCGAGATCATCGCCATCATGCCGACGGTGGCGAGCACCACCAACACCGGATACTCGAAGCGCGCCCACTTGTCGGTCGCCGCCGGCCGTGCCGACAGCACGATCGCGGTGGCCGAGCCGATCAGCGCCAGCACCTTCATGAAGGTGGAGAAGGGATCGACGACGAAGGTGCCGCCGAAGGCCGACGCGGCGGTCGGTCCGATCAGCACCCAGACCAACGCGACGACGAGGGCGAGCACGGCGCCCCAGGTCACCACGCCGACCGACTTCTCGCCGATGAAGACGCCGAGCATGAGAAGCGCCAGCGCGCCGATCGCGAGGAGGATCTCCGGCATCACCGGCATCAGATCGAGTGTCATGTCGGCCTCACAGCCCCTGTCGTCACATCCCCACGGGGTTCACCCACCGTGGTTCGTCGAATTCGTTCGGTCGGGAGGGGGAAGCCCCCTCCCCTCGTCTCTCAGTTGGCGACCAGCGCCGCGACCTTGCCGGCGGCGGTGATCGCCGCCTGCGTCTTGGTCACCAGCGCCTGCACCGAGGCTTCCGAAGCATTCAGGATCGGCGCCGGATAGACGCCGTAGAAGATCGTCACCAGGACCAGCGGCACCACGACGATGCGCTCGCGCCAGTCGAGGTCGAGAATCCCCTGAAGCGACGGCTTCACCAGCTTGCCGTTCATGACGCGGGCGAGCAGCCACAGAGCGTAGCCGGCCGACAGGATCACGCCCGACGCCGCGAACAGCGCCACCCAGGTGTTGGCGCGGTAGGCGCCGAGCAGGGTGAGGAACTCCCCGACGAAGCCGGAGGTGCCGGGCAGACCGACGTTGGCCATGGTGAAGACCAGGAAGGCCACGGCGTACCACGGCATCCGGTTCACCAGACCGCCGTAGGCGGCGATGTCGCGGGTGTGCATGCGGTCGTAGATGACGCCGACCGAGAGGAACAGCGCGCCGGAGACGAAGCCGTGGCTGATCATCTGGAAGATGGCGCCCTGCAGGCCCGCCGCGTTGAGCGTGAAG
>CALMYM010000157.1 GCA_937873675.1 uncultured Alphaproteobacteria bacterium
CAGGCGGACCTCTTTGCCCTCGGCCGTGCGGCCGGAGACCTGATCGACCGGATCCTCCTGCTTGGAGACGATACGGGAGGCGGCCTTGGGATCGTCGGGGGTGAGCGTCGGGCCGGCGTCGGCGGTCGGCGTCTTGGCCTCGGGAACGGTCTTGAACGGCTTGCCGTCGGCCTGCAGCAGCACCGGCTCGCCGGAGCCGGATCCGCCGGTGAACTTCCAGGCGGCGAGGGCGCCACCGCCGACCAGCACCAGGGCCATCGCCGCGACGGCGATCTTCATGCCGCGGCCCGAGTCCTCGTGCGGCAGGGAGGCGGCGGCGCGTTCCTCTTCGCGCGAATGCGGCATGATCCGCGGCTCGGCGGCGACCAGGGGGGCGGCCTCGAGAGCGGCGGCGGCGATCTCCTCGCGGCCGAAATCGTCGAAGGTGGCGTGCGGATAGGCGGGTTGCCGGCGAGCGGCGGGTTCGGCGTGACCCGTCTCCACCGGCTGCGGCGCGTAGATCGGCGCCGGTTCGGGCGCAGCGGCGAAGGCGGGATCGTAGGAGCCGGCGGCGACGCCGTCGTCATAGGCGTAGAAGTCGCTCCATTGCGCCTCGGCGCCTTCCGCCGACCGCGGCGGCTCGGGTTCGGCGCGGCCCGCACCGATGCGCAGCGAGGCGATGTCGCGATCGTCGACCGGGTGCTGCGGGATCGGCGGGGTGACCTCGCGCTCGAATTCGCCGCGGACGCGGATGTCCGGGGTGACGGAAGCGCGCAGTTCGTCGAAGAGTTCCGCCTCGAGCGCCGAGAGTTGCTGCGGCACGGTGCGCGCCGGCGCGTCACCGCGGCGGGAGGTCTCGGCGGGAACTTCGGGTTGTGTGGCGAAGCCGGTGGTCTCACCGAGGATGCGGGCGAGCTCCTCGAGCGGGTCGTCGAATGCCGGGCGCGGCGCGCGCTGTGACGCGTCCGCGCCTTCGACGGTCCTGGGATCGTCGAAGTCCAACGGCAGCTGACGGCGAGACACGGGTTCGGGCATCGGGCGGACCACCTCTCGTGGGCGCGACGGAGACGGCGTCCCCTTCGCGCTCGACTTCGGCCCGAGCCCCCACGTCCTCAGCGCATCTCGTCGGGGGCCTTCACCCCGAGGATCGTGAGCCCGGACGCGAGTACGGAAGCGACGGCACGCACCATCGCCAGTCGGGCATGTGACGACAATGAATCGTCAACGTTAACAAAGCGTAATTGTGGCAGGTCTTTGCCGCGGTTCCAATGGGCGTGCAGATCGGACGCCAGATCGTGCAAAAAGAACGCGATACGGTGCGGTTCGTGACTTTCTGCCGCAGCATCGACGACACGCGGCCACTGGGCGACGCGGCGGATCAGGCCGATTTCACCTTCGTCGGTCAGGCATTCCAGCGACGCGCCGGCGAGACCTTCGGGCGAGAGATCGAGCGCGGGGAGTTGCTCGCGCGCCTGATTGAACACCGACGCGGTGCGGGCGTGGGCGTACTGGACGTAGAAGACCGGGTTGTCCTTCGACTGCTCGGTGACCTTCTGGAAGTCGAAGTCCAGAGGAGCGTCGGACTTGCGGAAGAGCATCATGAAGCGCACCGCGTCGACGCCGACTTCCTCGACGACGTCGCGCAGGGTGACGAAGGAGCCGGAGCGCTTCGACATCTTCACCGGCTCGCCGGCGCGGAAGAGCTTGACCAGCTGGCAGAGTTTGACGTCGAGCGACGCCTTGCCGCCGGAGATCGCCTTCACCGCGGCCTGCATGCGCTTGACGTAGCCGCCGTGGTCGGCGCCCCAGACGTCGATCTGGTCGGCGAAGCCGCGCTCGAACTTGTCGAGGTGATAGGCGATGTCGGAGGCGAAATAGGTGTAGGAGCCGTCCGACTTCATCAGCGGCCGGTCGACGTCGTCGCCGAAATCGGTGGAGCGGAACAGCGTCTGCTCGCGATCCTCCCAATCCTCCGGCAGCTGGCCCTTGGGCGGCTCGAGCCGGCCCTGGTACATCAGCCCCTGCGCGGTCAGCGTGTCGATGGCGTGGCGCACCCGGTCGCCGGCCGGGTCGGTCTGCAGGCTCTTCTCGGAGAAGAAGACGTCGTGGACGACGTTCAGCGCCGCGAGGTCCTCGCGGATCATCGCCATCATGGCGTCGGTCGCGGTCTGCCGGACGGTGGCGAGCCAATCGCTCTCCGGCTTTCCCCTCAGCGCGGTTCCATGAGTCTTCGCAAGGGCTTCGCCGACCGGCTTCAAGTAGTCGCCGGGGTAGAGGCCCTCGGGAATCTCGATCGTCTCGCCGAGCGCTTCGAGGTAGCGCAGGTAGGCGGAGCGGGCGAGGACGTCGACCTGGGCGCCGGCGTCGTTGATGTAATACTCCTTGGTGACGTCGTGGCCGGCGAAGCCGAGCAGGTTCGCCAGCGCGTCGCCGAAGACGGCGCCGCGGCAGTGGCCGACGTGCATCGGGCCGGTGGGGTTGGCCGAGACGTATTCGACGTTGACCTTGCCGCGGGCGACGACGGCGCGGCCGTAGTCCTTGCCGGCGGTGACGACGCGGGCGAGGAAGTCCGCCCAGAACGACGGCGCGAGCCGCAGGTTGAGGAAGCCGGGGCCGGCGACCTCGGTCTCGGCGACATCCGGGTCGGCGGCGAGTTCGCCCATCAGCTCGATGGCGAGCTGACGCGGCTGACGGCCGGTCTGCTTGGCCAGAACCATGGCGGCGTTGACGGCGAGGTCGCCGTTGGCGGCGTCGCGCGGCGGTTCGACGACGACGCGGGAGAGGTCGAGGGCCGAGCCGTCGGCGGCCTTCCACTCGAGCCGTTCGATCGCCCGGACGACCCGGTGTTCGAAGTCCGCGAAGATGTCCATGGGTGGATCGCTCCGATCTCGGAAGAGGAGGGCGCCTCCACGGCCGGAACGGCCGGAAGCGCCGGAAAACGTGCCCGCGAGCTATACCAGATCGCGGGAGGCGTCAAACGCGTCGCGGGCGCGAAGATCGCGTCAGCCGAGATCGGGCGCGTCGCCGGTCAGGCGGCGGTGTTCGGCCAGCGCGAAGCGGTCGGTCATGCCGGCGATGTAGTCGCAGACGCGGCGGGCGAGGCGCGGGCGGTCGGCGAGGTCGAGATCGCGGCGCCATTCGGCCGGCAGGTCCTGCGGTTCGGCCATGTAGGTGGCGAAGAGCGCCTCCACCACGCCTTCGGCGGCGCGCATCTTCACCATCACCGCCTCGGCCCGATAGACGGTGCGGAACAGGAAGGTCTTGATGGCGCGGTCGGCGGCCTGCATCTCGGCGGAGAAGGCGACCAGCGCCCGACCGGCGTTGCGCACGTCGTCGGAGGAGCCGGGCAGGTGGTCCTCGAGCCGGGCGAGGCCGGCGACGATGACGTCCTCGACCATGCGGGTGATGATGCGGCGGATCACCTCCTGTTGGAACCGCGGCCGTTCCAGGCCGGGATGGCGATCGGCGACCTCGCGGACGACGGTGCCGACCAGCGGCACGTCGGCGAGGGATTCGAGGTCGACGAGGCCGGCGCGCAGGCCGTCGTCGATGTCGTGGGCGTCGTAGGCGATGTCGTCGGCGATCGCCGCACACTGCGCCTCGAGGCTCGGCCAGCTCCACAGCCAGAGATCCTGGAGGGCGGCATATTCGCGGATCGCATAGGGCAGTTCGGCGGGGGCGGCGTGCATGCCGTGGGCGGCGGCGAGCGGGCGGCCGGCGCCGTCGACGAGCGGGCCGTTGTGTTTCACCAGCCCCTCGAGCGCCTCCCAGGAGAGGTTCAGCCCGTCGAAGTCGGCATAGCGGCGCTCGAGTCTGGTGACGATGCGCAGGGTCTGGGCGTTGTGGTCGAAGCCGCCGAAATCGGCCATCGCCCGCTCCATGGCGCGCTCGCCGGCGTGGCCGAAGGGGGTGTGGCCGAGGTCGTGGCCGAGCGCCAGGGCCTCGGCGAGGTCCTCGTCGAGGCGGAAGGCGCGGGCCAGCGCACGGGCGATCTGCGCCACTTCGATGGTGTGGGTGAGGCGCGAGCGGAAATGATCGCCCTCGTGCGGCAGGAACACCTGGGTCTTGTGGGCGAGGCGGCGAAAGGCGGTGGAATGGACGATGCGGTCGCGGTCGCGCTGGAAGGGGGTGCGGGTCGGGCTCGTCGGTTCGCCGTGGAGGCGACCGCGCGAGGCGGCCGGATCGACGGCCCAGGGGGCGCGGGGTTCTCCGCCCAATCCGATGCGGCGGCTGCGATCGGACACCGTGTGGTGCTCCTTCTTTCGGCGCTCGGCCCGACTCACGGGCTTGAATCCGCGCGTTCGCGGCGTACTTGATCCTCACGACGCCCCTGTTTCAAGCGCATGACGGCCCAGCGGTCGATGCCTTCGAGGTTCCATTCGATGTCCGACACGATCACCGACGCCCCCATCTCCGTCACCGCCGCCGCGGCGAAGCGCATCCTCTTCGTCGTCTCCGACGAGCCGGCGGGCACGGTGCTGCGCATCTCGGTCTCCGGCGGCGGATGCTCCGGTTTCTCCTACGGTTTCGAACTGACGACGACACGTGCCGACGACGACTTCGTCATCGACAAGGACGGCGCCACGGTGGTCGTAGACCCGATCTCGGCGGAGTACCTGCAAGGATCGCAACTCGACTTCGTCGACGATCTGATGGGTCAGGCCTTCAAGATGATCAATCCGAACGCGACGGCGACCTGCGGCTGTGGAACCAGCTTCGCCATGTGACAGGGCGCGTGGCGAAACGCCGCAAAGGGCGCGCTGGCAATATGGTCATTGATATTTTTCGCGATATTTCTTGGACACGATGGGCGACGCGCGACATCGTGAGAGCGGAGTCGTCAGCCGCGGACAAGAAACGTTGCGATTTGGGATCCTCTCGCCGGTCGGGCTCGGTGTCGCCATCGGGCTGAACGTCGTGTGTGCGCACGCTCAGGACGCGAGCCTCGTCGCGCCGGTGCCGGACAAGGTGATCCTCACCGAGGCGCGGGCTCCGTCGACCTGGGCGGTGGCGCTCTACGGCGGGGTGTGGACCAACAGCACGTTGCCGGCGTTTCCCTACAATCTCATCCGCGGTCGCCTGACCTTCGAAGATGCGCAGATCGCCTCGCTGATCGTCGATCGCCGGCTGTTCGACTTCGACCTCGACCTGCCCGGTACGCGCTGGCGGCTGAACGGCTTCTCGTTCGAGGCGGAAGGGACGCTGAACCGGCATTTCGGGCTGCAGGACCACGTCGAGGCGACGGCGGCGTTGAAGCTGCGCACCGGCGAGATCGGGCTCGGGTCGATGGCGTCGATGAATTTCGCCTGGGCGAACGGCTTCTCCTACGCCTTCGACGCGCCGAAATGGGAATACGGGCCGACCCTGATCCACGGCGTCGACAGCCGACGGCTCCAGTACTTCATGGCGTTCGAGGCGGCGGTCACGCCGACGGCGGCGAAGAACCTGTCGGCCTTCTTCCGCCTCCATCACCGCAGCGGCATCTACGGCGTGATCTCGCCGCGGCGCACCGGCTCCAACTACGTCGGTGGCGGTCTGCGCTGGACCTTCCGGTGAGTCGAACCGGCCGGGCCGGTCACTTCGCAGTGCCGCATCGGCCGGATCGAGTTTCGAGATTCACGCTTCGGTTACCTTGTTTTCGCATGGCTGACCACCGAGCCATGCATCGACGGTCATTTCGACATTGCAGATGAGCGAACTCGCGGTTTCCTCATCTTTTTTTCACATCAGTGCTTTAGGCTCCGTCTCGGGATGAGGGTCCGCGAGGCGTGGGAAGATCTCGAACGCTTTTTCACGGACTTCCGCTGCGATGCACAAAGGAGTATCGCCGCACCGCATCGATCGTCGCCCCGGCGACGCGTCGGTACCGATCGAGATGCGTCGATCGGGCAAGCCGGTCGAGACAGGGTCCAATGTCTCGACGCGTGAGATCGAAGAGGCAATTCGGGTCATGAACGCCGTGTCTTCGCACAGTTTCTCTCGTGTCCGGGCGCCGTCGCTGCGCTCCAAGATCATGACGGCGAAGGAAGCCGCCGCACTCATCCCGACGGGCGCGCGGGTGGGCATGAGCGGGTTCACCGGCTCGGGCCATCCCAAAGAGGTGCCGATCGAACTGGCGCGCCGCATCCAGGCGACCCACGCTCACGGCGATCCCTTCAAGATCTCGGTGTGGACGGGCGCCTCGACCGCGCCGGAACTCGACGGGGCGCTCGCCAAGGCCAACGCCATGGAAATGCGGCTGCCCTATCAGTCCGATCCGGTGTGCCGTCGCCGCATCAACGCCGGCGAGATGGAATACACCGACATCCACCTCTCGCACGTGGCGCAATACGCCCAGTTCGGCTTCCTCGGGAAGCTCGACTTCGCGGTGATCGAGGTCGCCGGCATCCGTGAGGACGGGGCGCTGATCCCGTCGTCGTCGGTCGGCAACAACGAGGCCTGGCTGGAGACGGCCGAACGCATCATCCTCGAGGTCAACTCCTGGCAGTCGCCGGCGCTCGAGGGCATGCACGACATCTATGCCTACACCGACCGTCCGCCGAACCGCCGCCCGATCCCGTTGATGGCTGCCGGCGATCGCATCGGCGAGCCCTATTTCCGCTGTGATCCCAACAAGATCGTGGCGATCGTCGAGACCCATGCGGCCGATCGCAACACCGAATTCACCCCGCCCGACGCGGTTTCGCAGGCGATCGCCGAGCACATCCTCGACTTCTTCGACTGCGAAGTGCGGCACGGCCGCATGCCGAAGAACCTGCTGCCGCTGCAGTCGGGCGTCGGCAACATCGCCAACGCGGTGCTGGCCGGCCTGCTGGAGGGCCCGTTCGACTACCTGACCTCCTACACCGAGGTGATCCAGGACGGCATGGTCGACCTGATCGACTCGGGCAAGATGACCATGGCCTCGGCCACGGCGCTGTCGCTCTCCGACCACGCGATGAAGGAGTTCCTCGCCGACGTCGACTTCTACCGCGAGCGCATCGTGCTCCGGCCGCAGGACATCTCCAACCATCCGGAGATCATCCGCCGTCTCGGCATCATCGCCATGAACGGCATGATCGAGGCGGACATCTACGGCAACGTCAATTCGACCCACATCGCCGGCACCTCGATCATGAACGGCATTGGCGGCTCGGGCGACTTCGCCCGCAACGCCTACACCTCGATCTTCATGACGCCGTCGACCCGCAAGAACGGCGCGATCTCCTGCATCGTGCCGATGGTGACCCACGTCGACCACACCGAGCACGACGTGCAGGTGATCGTCACCGAGCAGGGCATGGCCGACCTGCGGGGCCTCAGCCCCAAGGCGCGGGCGCGGGTGATCATCGACAACTGCGCCCATCCCGACTGGCAGCCGGCGCTCAACGAATACCTCGACCTCGCCATGCGGCTGTCGCCGGGGCGGCACACGCCGCATCTGATGGAAGAGGCCTTCTCGTTCCTGCCGAAATGGAAGGCGGCCGGGGCCCGCCGCGTGAGCGGCGACGAGCCGGTGTGAGCCTCGCCGGCCGCCGTGTGACGGCGGTCGTGGCGCGCGCCAGCGCCAACGGGTCGCGTGGCATCGGAATTGCCATGACCATCCCAACCGTGGCATCGATGCCGGGAGGGGAGTGGGAGTCGGCGTGCCGGGACCACTTCTTCGGGACGGCGTCCGAGGAGGATCGGGGACGATGGAGCGACCGGAAGCGGTGGAGACGGGGCGCATTCCGCCGTCGACCCACGATGTGGCCCATGTGCGCGAGGCGATCGTCGAAAAGCTCAAGTACGCGGTCGGCAAGAACCCGATCGTGGCCTCGGCGCACGACTGGTTCGTCGCCACGGCCTTGGCGGTGCGCGACGAGATCGTCGACCGCTGGGTCGATTCGACCACCAAGACCTATCGGACCGACGAGAAGCGGGTCTACTACCTCAGCCTCGAGTTCCTGATCGGCCGCCTGCTGTTCGACGCCATGGGCAATCTCGAGATGACCGAGACGGTGCGCGCCGCGCTCGCCGATCTCGGGGTCGATCTCGATCGGCTCAAGGAGGTCGAGCCGGACGCGGCGCTGGGCAACGGCGGCCTCGGACGGCTCGCGGCCTGCTTCATGGAATCGATGGCGACGCTGTCGATCGCCGCCTACGGCTACGGCATCCGCTACGACCACGGCCTGTTCCGCCAGCGCATCAAGGACGGCTGGCAGCTCGAATATCCCGAAGACTGGCTTGCCACCGGCAACCCCTGGGAGTTCGCCCGGCCGGAAGTCGCCTATCCGATCGGCTTCGGCGGCTGGGTCGAGGCGATGACCGATCGCGACGGCACCACGCACCACGAGTGGCGGCCGGCGGAGACGGTGATGGCGGTCGCCTACGACACGCCCATCGCCGGCTGGCGCGGCCATCACGTCAACACGCTGCGGCTGTGGTCGGCCAAGGCGCAGGATCCGCTGCGGCTCGACGCCTTCAACCGCGGCGGCCACGTCGGTGCGGCCGCGGCGCGCGTCAAGGCGGAGGCCATCTCCAAGGTGCTCTATCCGTCGGATGCGACGCCGGCGGGTCAGGAACTGCGGCTCCGTCAGGAGTTCTTCTTCGCCTCGGCGTCGTTGCAGGACCTGCTGCGCCGCCACCTCAACCAGCACGCCGACATCACCACGCTGCCGGAGAAGGTGGCGATCCAGCTCAACGACACCCATCCGGCGATCGCGGTGGCGGAGCTGATGCGCATCCTCGTCGACATCCACGAGGTGCCGTGGGCGACGGCGTGGAAGATGACGGTGGGGACCTTCTCCTACACCAACCACACGCTCCTGCCCGAAGCGCTGGAGACCTGGCCGGTCCCGCTGCTGGAGCGGCTGCTGCCGCGCCACATGCAGATCATCTACCTCGTCAACGCCCTGCATCTCGACCGCATGCGCAAGGCCGGCGAGACCTCCGGGGAGGCGCTTTCCTCGCTCTCCCTGATCGACGAGCACAGCGGGCGGCGCGTCCGCATGGGCCATCTCGCCTTCATCGGTTCGCACAGCATCAACGGCGTCTCGGCGCTCCACACCGAC
>CALMYM010000158.1 GCA_937873675.1 uncultured Alphaproteobacteria bacterium
GGTGAAGCTGCGGCGCGTGATCCCCTGACGACGGATCACCTCGTAGAACGTTTCCATGCCCGATCGATACCTTCCGCGATGGTCCGTGTTCGGCGATCGCAGGAGGTGGGGCTCGAAACGCCCCGTCTCGCCGCCCGCGAGGGCCCGGCTTCACGGAGCAAGAAGTGCACCAATCTTGTGCAGAATCGGGGGATCGTTGTTTCGACTCGGTTTTCCGAATCGTGGAATTCCAGATCGTCACAAAGTTGGAAATCTGCTTTTCGATCAAGATGTAAGGACTTTACACCACCGGAAGATTCAGTGCGCGGTGCACACCATGCAGGGGTCGAAGGAACGCACCACGTGCTGGACGGCCGCGGCCTTGGCGCCGAGGCCGGAGAGGGCGGTGCCTTCGAGGGCGCTCTCGAGCGGGCCGGGCCGGTCGTCGCCGTCGCGGGGCGAGAAGTTCCAGGTGGTCGGGGCGATGATCTGATAGCGGGTGATGCGGCCACCGCGCACCGTCATCCAGTGGCCGAGGCCGCCGCGCGCCGCCTCGACGAGGCCGACGCCCGAGCCGTCGGTGGGTTCGCTGCCGTTCACGCAGAAGGGCTCCGACGGAACGATGGCGCCGACCCAGGCCTCCATCGCCGGTACGACCCGCGCCACTTCGAGCAGGCGTGCGACGACGCGGGCGGCGACCGTGGTGGCGCCGTCGCGCGCCACCATCGCCCGGATCAGCGGATGGCCGGCGACGAGCTGGCGGGCCACGGCGCCGACCTCGACGGCGCGGCCGTCGTAGCGCGGGGCACGTGCCCAGGAGTAGGCGTCGGGGCGGTCGATGTCGGGCAGGGGTTCGGCGCGGGCCGGGGGCCGGGCTTCGCCGCCGAGCCAGGAACGGGCGGGGGCCTCGACGATGTTCGCCGGGGCGAACGGCAGGGCGGCCGCGGTGGCGGTGTCGAAGAGACCGGCGGCGAAGAGCGGGCCGCCGGGGCCGACGTCGGCATAGGCGCCGTAGCTCATCACCGTGCCGGGGCCGGGGCCGAGGCGGGCGAGATCGAGATCGGCGGCGAGGTGCAGGAAGGCGGCGAAATCGCCCCGTCCGGCGGCGGCGATGCGGTCCAACTCCTCGGGCGTCTCGATCGCGGCGACGTCTTCGAGGCGTCGGCCGAAGAGCGTGGCTTCGAGGAAGGCGCGGACATCGGCGAGGATGGCGCGCAGGCGCATCTTGCCGCCGAGGTCGAGGGCGAGGGTGGTGCCGCCCGGGCGGAAAGCGAGGCTGTGCGGCCATTTGCCGGCGATCAGGCCCATGATCTCGAGCAGGCGCGAGCGCAGCGGCAGGAAATCGGCGCCGGCGCTGCCTTTCACCGCGGTGAAGCGGGCGCCGATGGTCGGCGCCCAGGATCGCCCGGCATATTCGGCGCGGGCGAAGTCGGGCATGAAGAACAGGTAGAAGTGGGAGAGGTGGTCGGCGAGGTTCTCGGCGGCGTGGGCGAGGGCGGTGGCGAGCGCTCCGTTCGGGGCGGGAACCGCGCCGGAGAAGGCGGCGAGGGTCTTCGCCGCGGCGAGCGACTGCGACACCGAGCAGATGCCGCAGATGCGCGGTGCGATCACCAGGGCGTCGCCGATCGGCCGGCCGACCAGGATCTGTTCGAAGCCGCGATAGAGCGGCGTCGTCACCCGTGCGGCGACGACACGGTCGTCTTCCACATCGAGCTTCAGTTCGAGATCGCCTTCCACCCGGTTGAAAGGCCCGACGACGATACGGTTCAACCGTCTCCTCCTTCCGCGCCCCAGCGCTTGGCGCGTCCCGGCGGGACGACCACGTGATCCTTGACGGCGTTGAGCCGCACGCGTTTCGGCGTCGCCGACTTCGACAGGGCGGCGAGCGCCATGAACCAGGCCTTGGGCATGTCGAGCGGCAGACCGACGGGGATGCCGGCGATCTTCGGCGTCGCCAGGAAACCGCGAGCACGCTCGAATTCGGGCGAGGTGCAGGCGATACAGGCGTAGCCGCCGTCGGTGCAGGAGCCCGAGCCGTTCCAGGCGCGCTGGTTGCAGTCGCCGACCGCCTGGGTCGCCTTGCAGCCGAGATGTTCCATCATGCAGCCGCGGTCGGAGGCGACCTCGGCGCTCGCCTTGAACTCGTAGAACTCGTTGCGCGAGCAGCCGTGGTGGGCGAGGTGATCGGCGAAGAATTTCGGGCGGCCGAGGCTGTCGAGGTCGGTCGCGGCGAGATCCCCGGCGGCCAGCGCGATCAGCGTCTCGACGATCCAGCCGGGATGGGGGGCGCAGCCGGCGACGTTGACGACCGGCAGGCCGCCCGAGCCGCGATGGCCGGCGCCGAGGGCGCCGCCGCCGTCGATCCCGTCGTATTGGAGGCCGACGCCTTCGCCGGGATCGGGCGAGGCGGCGGGGATGCCGCCGAAAGCGGCGCAACTGCCGACCGCGATGGTGTGGCGGGCCTTCGGCGCCAACCGGCGGATCCAGTCGAGCAGGCTCGCGCCGGTGCCGGCGAGCATCTGGAAGCGGCCGGTGCCGTTCGGGGCGGTGAGGACCGTGCCCTCGACCACCAGGGCGTCGAGGGGGATGCGGCCGTCGACGATGCCCTCGAGGATCTCCACCACCTCCTCGCCGGTCGCTTCCGACAGCGAGGGGTGCCACAGGAGATCGATGCCGAAGGCTTCGAGGTCGGCGAAGACGCCGCGCCGGCCGTGATCGAGGAAGGCCATGGAGCAGCCGCCGCAGGCGCCCGCCTGCAGCCACAACACGCCGAACCGTCTCGCCGTCTCACCCGACACGGGACACTCCTCCCCGATCCGCGAGCGCCTCGCTCGAGCCGTCGATTCCTCCGCAGAAGGGATCACGCTGGTCGCCTTCCGGCAAGGGGGCGGTTTTCGCGAGGGTGCGCGGGAGGGGAGGGAGCCCGGATCAGGACGCCGATGTCGCGTCGCGTTTGCGGCGGACGTAGAGGGTGCGATCGATGCGGGCGACGAGGTCGCCTTCGGTGTCGTGGACGTCGCAGCGGAAGACCGGCAGCACCTTCGACCCGTCGGCGGCGGCGGTGCGGATCTCGTCGATGCGCTCGTCTTCCAGGCGGAACCGTGCGGTGACGGTGCCGCGTCCCGGCTTGACGTAGTCGATGGTCGCCGCCTTGTCCCAGACGGTGTAGTCGCGACCGAGCACGTGGACCAGCATCAACATGTAGAACGGATCGGTCATGGCGAAGAGCGAGCCGCCGAAGTGGGTGCCGACGTAGTTGCGGTTGAGTTTGCCGAGTCGCATCTCGACCGCGACGTCGCGCCAGTCCTCGCCGATGTGGGTGACGCGGATGCCGGCGAAGAAGAAGGGCGGCCAGAGGTTCATCAGGCGCCGGAAGGTGTTGGTCTTCATCGTCGTGTCTCGTCGAGGTGGCGTCGGGGCGAGTGGAATATCTCCCTTTGAGATAACGAATTGACGTATTCGTCAACCCTTCGGCGCGCGGACACGGCGGGGTGTGATACCGAACCGACGAAGTTTCGACCTTTTCGAAACTTCGTCGGTGAAGGCGAGCCCGAATTTCATCAGCCGAGTATGATCCGGTGTGATCGACGGGGATGCGAGCCGGGGAGGCGCCGATGCGAGACCCCGGCGACCCGAGTGAGCGGCGATCGGAAGGCCGCGAAAGGCGAAGGCCGCGGGCGAGCCGCGGCCTTCGTAATCGGAGACCCGTCGCTCGTCACTTGGGCGGCGTGGAGCCCGGGAGATCGTCGCGCAGCGCGCGGCGCAGCACCTTGCCGACGTTGGTCTTCGGCAGTTCGGCGCGGAACTCGACGTAGCGCGGCATCTTGTAGCCGGTGAGGTTCTTGCGGCAGTGCTCGAGCAGGTCCTCGGCGGAGAGGTTCGGGTCTTTCTTGACCACGACGACCTTGACCGCCTCGCCCGACTTGGCGTCGGGCACGCCGACGACGCCGGCCTCCAGCACGCCGGGATGGGCGGCGAGCACCTCTTCGATCTCGTTCGGATAGACGTTGAAGCCCGAGACGAGGATCATGTCCTTCTTGCGATCGACGATGTGGACGAAGCCGCCCTCGTCGACGATGGCGATGTCGCCGGTCTTGAGGAAGCCGTCGGCGGTCATCACCGCGGCGGTGTCGTCCGGTCGGTTCCAGTAGCCCTTCATCACCTGCGGGCCGCGCACGCACAGTTCGCCGCGTTCGCCGTCGGCGACGTCTTTGCCTTCGTCGTCGCGCAGGGCGATCTCGGTGTTGGGGATCGGCAGGCCGATCGAGCCGTTGTAGGCGGGCAGGTCGAGGGGAGTGATGGTCACCGCCGGCGAGGTTTCGGTCAGGCCGTAGGCCTCGAGCAGGGTCGTTCCGGTGACCTCCTTCCAGCGCTCGGCGACCGGGCGCTGCACCGCCATGCCGCCGCCGAGCACCAGCTTCAGCTTCGAGAAGTCGAGCTTGGCGAAATCGGGGTTGTTGAGCAGCGCGTTGAACAGCGTGTTCACGCCGGTCATGACGGTGAACTTCTGTTTCGTCAGTTCCTTGACGAAGCCGGGGATGTCGCGCGGGTTGGTGATCAACAGGTTCGCGGCGCCGACCTTCATGAAGGTGAGGCAGTTCGCCGTCAGGGCGAAGATGTGGTAGAGCGGCAGCGCCGTGACGATGGTCTCACCCTTCTCGTCGACCGCCGGACGGATCCAGGCGTGGGCCTGCTGGAGATTGGCGACGATGTTGCCGTGGGTCAGCATCGCGCCCTTGGGCACGCCGGTGGTGCCGCCGGTGTACTGCAGGAAGGCGATGTCGGTGAGATCGGTCGAGACCGGCGTCCACGGCAGGCTGCGGCCCTCGGCCACGGCGGCGTTGAAGGAGATCGCGCCGGGGATGCTCCACGGCGGAACCATCTTCTTCACGTGTTTGACCACCAGATTGACGATGGCGCTCTTGGGGAAGCCGAGCATGTCGCCGAGGCCGGTGGTGAACACCGCCTTGAGCGCGGTCTTGCCGGCCACTTCGGCGACCACGTGGGCGAAGTTCTCGACGACGACGATCGCTTCGGCGCCGGAATCGGTCAGCTGGTGATGGAGTTCACGGGCGCTGTAGAGCGGATTGCAGTTGACCACGGTGCAGCCGGCGCGCAGCGCGCCGAAGAGGGCGACCGGATACTGCAGCAGGTTGGGCATCATCAGCGCCACGCGGGCGCCCTTCTTCAGGCCGACGCGGGACTGCAGATAGGCGCCGAAGCGACGCGAAAGATCGTCGAGCTCGCGATAGGTGATCGCCTTGCCCATGTTGATATAGGCGATGCGATCGGCATAGGCGGCGACGCTCTTGTCGAAGACTTCGGCGACCGAGCGGAACTCTTCGACATCGACGGTGTGCGGTACGCCGGCGGGATAGTTCTGGAAATGAAGGTGACCCGAAGTCGCCATGGCGGTCTCTCCCCTTCGGGGCCGGATTGTCCCGGTTCCCCTGTTTTGCGGGGGGAATAGACCAGCACCGATCCGCAAGGAAGCGGACTCGGAGCGGATGACGACCGATAGTAGAATTACGATATGCAGGTATTTTTCGGCGATTCCGGATCGCCGAGGAGGAGTGTTCGACCATGTTGGCGTGGGTACTGCGGGCGATCCTGTCGATCGAGGTGCTCGGGCTCGCCCTTCTCTGTCCGGCACTCGCCGCCGAGGTCGGCTGGTTCGGTGCGGCGGTCGGGCTCGTCGGGCTGTTCTTCGCTCTCCAGGCGCTGTTGCTCCTGCCCGCCTACGTCATCGCCGTCGTCGCCGCCTCGCCGCGGCCGGCCGGGGTCGGCGGCCCGACGATCGCCTCCTTCCTCGCCGAGTGGCTCGGATTCGTCCTCGCCTTCGCACTGATCATGCCGTTCGAGCGGGTGTGGATGGGGTCGGACGCCGTCGGACGGCTGCCGTCGGGGCGGCGGCCGGTGTTGCTGGTCCACGGCTACATGTGCAACCGCGGCTTCTGGTGGTGGATCCGCCGCCAGTTGCGCGCACGCGGCTTCGCGGTGGCGACGATCACGCTGGAGACGCCGATCTCCGACATCGAGGTCCTCGCCGACCGTCTCGTCGAACGCATCGACGCGCTGATCGCCGAGACCGGCGCCGACGCGGTGGCGCTGGTCACCCATTCGATGGGCGGGCTCGTCGCCCGTGCCGCGTTGCGCAAGGCGGGAACGGCGCGGGTCTCGCGCTTCGTGACCCTCGGCGGGCCGCATCACGGCACCGTGGTCGCCCGCCTCGGGCTCGGCCGCGACGCCCGTCAGATGGAGCCGGGCAATCCGTGGCTCGGCGAGTTGAACACGGTCGAGACGACCGAGGTGCCGACGCTCACGGTGTGGAGTACCGGAGACCAGATCGTCGTGCCGCAGGCGACGAGCCGGCTCGCCGGAGCACGCGAGGAGGTGGTGGCGGGGATGGGCCACGTCGCCATGGCCTTCTCGCCGCGGATCCGCGATCTGATCGTCGCCGATCTCGCCGCGGACGACGGCGCGGCGCGGTCCGCTCCGGTCGCGTGAGCGGCCTCGCGCCGATCGTCGGTGCGAGGCGTCGGGATCACAGATGCAGGCCGCGCATGATCTGCGTGACGGTGATCTGATCGGCCGTCGGCATCTCCTCGCCGGGTTTGGCGCTGCGCGCCGCATCCGAATCCGGGAACATGCGGAAGGTGGTGTTCATGATCGCCTGCGCCAGTTTCGGCGACAGCGCGTGGATCACCTGACCGAAGATGCCGAGCTGGGTGGCGACCCGCGCCGGCTTCATGACGATCGCCTGGACCACCAGATCCGCCGCCTCTTCCGGCGAGAGGGTGGGGACGTGGCGATAGAACTTGGTCGGCGCGATCATCTCGGTGCGCACCAGCGGCATGTTGATGGTGGTGAACTCGACGCCGCGGTCGAGGAATTCGGAGGCGGCGCAGCGCGTCCAAGCATCGAGCGCCGCTTTGGAGGCGACATAGGCCGAGAAGCGCGGGGCGTTGGTCAGCACGCCGATCGAGGAGATGTTGACGATGTGGCCGTGGCGCTTCTCCGCCATCTTCGGCAACAGGCCGAGGGTGAGGCGCAGGGCGCCGAAATAGTTCACCTGCATGGTCCGCTCGAAGTCGTGGAAGCGGTCGTAGGACCCTTCGATGCCGCGGCGGATCGAGCGGCCGGCGTTGTTGACCAGGATGTCGACGCCGCCGTGGTCCTCGTGCAGCCGGCGGACGAGATCGGCGCACTGTTCGGCGTCGGTGACGTCGGCGGAGTAGGGGAGGAGGGTGAGGCCCTGGGCGGCGGCCTCCTGGCGCGCCGCTTCGAGCTTGTCGGTGTCGCGAGCGACGATGACGGTCTTGGCGCCGGCGCCGGCGAGCTTGAAGGCGGTGGCTTTGCCGATGCCGGCCGATCCGCCGGTGACGACCACGACGCGGCCCTTGACGCGGCCTTTGAGCGAGCGATCGATGAAGAGCTCGGGGTCGAGGTGACGCTCCCAGTAGTCCCACAGCCGCCAGGCGTAGTCTTCGATGTGGGGGACGCGGATGCCGGCCGGCTCGAGCAGGCGCTGCGCGTCGCGGGCGTCGAAGCGGGTCGGGTAGTTGACGAAGCGGAAGATGTCCGGCGGCAGGCCGAGCTCCTTCATCACCGTCTTCTGGATGCGGCGGACCGGGGTCAGCGCCATCAGCGGCCGGATCAACGCCTGCGGCACGAAGCCGAAGAGCGCAGCGTTGACGCGCGCCGCCATGCGCGGGGCATGGGCGGCCGAGGCGAAGATGGCGAGGACGTCGCCGACGCGTCGCGGTTCGGGATCGGTGAGGTGGAAGCAGCCGCCGTCGTGGCCGTCGAGATGGGCGATGTGATCGAGCGCGGCGACGACGAAGTCGACCGGGACGATGTTGATGCGCCCGCCCTCGATGCCGATGGTCGGCATCCACGGCGGCAGCATGCGGCGCAGCTTCTGGATGAGTTTGAAGAAGTAGTAGGGGCCGTCGATCTTGTCGATCTCGCCGGTTTTCGAATCGCCGACGACGATGCCCGGGCGATAGATCCGCCACGGCACCCCGCATTCGCCGCGCACCACCTTCTCGGCCTGATGCTTGGAGGCGAAATAGGGATGATCGAGGCCGGTCGCCTCCTCGAACATGTCTTCGCGGAAGACGCCGTCGTACATGCCGGCGGCGGCGATCGAGGAGACGTGGTGGAAGTGCTTCGCCCGGATCGCCTCGGCGAAGCGCACGGCGTTGCGGGTACCCTCGATGTTGGCGACCATCTCGGCTTCCGGATCGGCCTCGAGGTCGTAGATGGCGGCGAGATGGAAGACGTGGGTCACCTTGCCGGCGAGCTTCTTCGTCTCGGCTTCGCCGATGCCGAGCGCCGGCTCGGTCAGGTCGCCCTCGACCGCGATCGCCCGGCCGGCGTCGACACCCCAGAAGTCGAGAAGACGGGCGACGCGCTCGGGCGTCGGCCGGCGCATCAGGAAGTGGACCGTGGTCTTCGGCCGGGCCAGCAGGGTGCGCACGAGGCGCTTGCCGATGAAGCCGCTCGCGCCGGTGACGAAATAGATCATGGTCGTTTCCCCCTGGCGCTCGCTCGGCGAGGGACCGTCGTCGTCGGCGCCGTTGACCCAGTGTAACCCCTGTCACGCCGGTGAAAAGCCCCCAAGGGTCGGCCGCACCGAACAGCATCACGCACCGAAATTTCGAGCCGCTGCAGGCATCTCCGAGAATTCGACGGGGTCCGTGTCGATTAGGTGACCGTTTCTAAAAGCAATCGCTATCTTCACCTCATCGAACGAGACCGCTCACCCGCCGGGTGGCGAGACATGGAACAGAAGGATCGAGATCATGGCCAAGAAGCTCAAAGCTCTCGCCGGTGGTTCGAGTGAGACGCAGCTCGCCCAGACCATCAAGGATTCCGCGCATCAGATCTGGCTCGCCGGCCTCGGCGCCTTCGCCAAGGCGCAGGAAGAGGGCACCAAGGTATTCGAGGCCCTGGTGAAGGAAGGCGAGACCATCCAGAAGCGCACCGTCGAAGCCGCCGAAGACAAGGTCGCCGAGGCCCGCAAGGTCGCCACCGGCACCTGGGACAAGCTCGAGAGCGTGTTCGAAGAGCGCGTCGCCCGCGCCCTCAACAGCCTCAACGTCCCGACCAAGAAGGACATCGATGCGCTGTCGGCCCGCATCCACGAACTGACCGTCGCCACCAAGAAGCTCTCCGGCACCACCCAGAAGGAAGCCGGCAAGGCCGGTGAAGCGGTGATGGAAGCCGTCGGTGAGACCTCCCGGGTGGTGAAGATGACCACCAAGAAGGTCGCCGCTTCGGCCAAGCGCGTGAAGGTCGCGGCGGAAAAGGCCGTCGAAGAGGTCAAGACGGACCTCGCCGGTTGACGTCCTCCCGGCCGTGAGTTCGACTTTCCCGGAGCGGGGGCGAGATTCGCTCCCGCCCGGGCGAAGTCGTCGCTTCCGTCCCGTGAACGGAGGATCGGTGTATGTCACGGCGGCATCAACACAAGATCGGTGTCGCTCTGGCGGGCGGCGGCCCGCTCGGCGCGATCTACGAGATCGGTGCACTCGTCGCCCTCCAGGATGCCCTTCGCGGTCTGGATTTCACCGCCTGCGACGTCTACGTCGGCGTCTCGTCGGGCGGCGTCATCGCCTCGGGTCTCGCCAACGGGCTCTCGCCCCGTGACATCCACGCGATGTTCATCGAGAACGAGTCGGCCTACGAGGCCTTCGATCCGGAGATCCTGCTCCGCCCGGCCTTCGGCGAGTACATCCGGCGCCTCACGTCCATCCCGGGTCTCGCCTTCCAGGCGATGGAACACTGGTTCGCCGATCCCTTCTCCAAAGGGTTCTTCGCGTCGTTCCAACGGCTCGGCCGGGCGATTCCGACCGGCATCTTCGACAACGTCGGCTTCTCCGCCTTCCTGGCGAAACTGCTGTCGGCGCCGGGCCGCACCGACGATTTTCGTGAGTTGCCGCACAAGCTCTTCCTCGTCGCCACCGACCTCGACAGCGGCAAGGCCATACCCTTCGGCGCGCCGGGATGGGACCCCGTGCCGATCTCGCGCGCCGCACGGGCGTCCGCGGCGCTGCCCGGGCTCTTCCCGCCGGTGGAGATCGACGGGCGCAACTACGTCGACGGCGCCTTGATGAAGACGCTGCACGCGTCGGTGGCGCTGAAGGAGGGGGCGAAGCTTCTCCTCTGCGTCAACCCGCTGGTGCCGTTCAACGCCGACCTCACCCACGACGACGACGACGGCTGGGCCGATCGCGTCTCGTTGATGGACCGCGGCCTGCCGGCGGTGATGTCGCAGACCTTCCGCGCCATCATCCATTCGCGCATGAAGGTCGGCATGGATCGCTACCGGACGGAATATCCGGATGCCGACGTGCTGCTGTTCGAGCCGAACCAGGGCGATGCGGAGATCTTCTTCGCCAACATCTTCTCCTACGCCTCGCGCAAACGTCTGGCTCAGCACGCCTACGAGCGTACCCTCGGCGATCTGAGGCGGCGGCGCGAACAGTTGGGGCCGATCTTCGCCGCCCACGGCGTCACCCTCGACGAGGATCTCCTCGATCACGGCCGGCGCCGGCCGATCACCGCCGGTTCGCCGCCGCCGCGCCGAGTACCGCGGCATCCGGCGACGCACCATCTCACCCATGCGCTCGATCGGCTCGACGCGGCGCTGAAGACCCGCACCACCGCCTCGTGAGGCGGTCGGGCGGGTGGAATCGCCGAAAATCGATCGGCGAGGGCGTCGAGACTGTTGAGTGGCGCGCGGATTCGCGTTTCAGTCGACGACGTCGCGGAAGGTCCGGCCGGAGAGCCGCCACCGCGCGGGGCGAGGAACGGTCGGCATGGCGCGCAAACCGCAGCGACGGACGAAGGAGCGCATCCTCGAGACGGCGCTGGCGTTGTTCAATCGCGACGGCGAACCGAGCGTCACCCCGTCGGCGATCGCCGAGGAGATGGGTATCTCGCCCGGCAATCTGCACTACCACTTCCCCTCCAAGCAGAAGATCGTCGAAGCGCTGTTCGCGACGTTCCGCGCCGAGATCGAGCACACGCTCGCGGCGCCGGGAACGCGCGCGCCCGACGTCGAGGACGTGTGGTTGTTCCTCCATCTCGTCTTCGAGGCGATCTGGAAATACCGCTTCGTCTATCGCGACATCACCGATCTGGTGTCGCGCTACCGGGTGCTCGAGCGGCAGATGCGGCTGATCCTCGCCCACAAGCAGACGACCGCGGCGACCATTCTGCGCGGCCTCGTCGCCGACGGGCGGATGACGGCGTCGCCGCGGGACATCGAAGCGCTGGCGTCGAACATGACGCTCATCGCCACCTACTGGCTCTCCTTCGAATATGTCCGCGATCCCCGCCACTGGGACGACGGCGAAGCGCTGGCGCGCGGCGCCTATCAGGTCATGGCGCTCGCCGCGCCCTATCTCGCGCCGCGCGAGCGCGAACTGCTCGATCATCTCGCCGAACGCTACAGAAGTTGAGGAGACGCATCATGGCGAAGCCGCGTTGGACCGCCTTTCCCCACGCCTCGAAGGACTACGACTATGCCGGGGCGGCGCTCGCCGAGGCCTGGCCGCGGCTGCACCGCGGCGACTGCGAGCCGTTCCCGGACGCCGCCGGCCTGAAGGCGCTCATCGATGCCGCGCCGAAGCTGAAGCCGAAGCAGAGCCTCGAAGAGGCGGCGGAGATCCTGCAGGACGCGTGGCGCGCCTATCATCGCGGCGATTTCGCCGAGGCGGTGGAGAAGGGCCTGTCGGTCGGGCTCCTCGGCACCAACGTCGCCAACAAGGCGACCAACATCTACGCCACCTATCTCGAGGAGAAGGACGCGGCCAAGCTCGAGCTGTTCCAGGCGTCGGCGGCGCGGGCGGAGGAGCTGCAGGCGGCGGCCAAGGGGCTCGCCAACGCGCACTATCTCCACGCCCAGGCGCTCGGCCGCTACTCCCAGGGCATCTCGATCGGCAAGGCGCTGGCGCAGGGGCTCGCGGGCAAGGTGCGGGCCAGCCTCGAGGCGGCGCTGAAATGCGCGCCCAAGCACGCCGACGCCCACATCGCGCTCGGCACCTATCACGCCGAGATCATCAACAAGGTCGGCGGCATGATCGGCGGCCTCACCTACGGCGCCAGCAAGGACGACGGGGTGAAGCATTTCGAGACGGCGGTGAAGCTCAATCCGGATTCGGCCGTCGCGCGGATCGAATACGCCAACGGTCTCGTCATGATGTTCGGCAATTCCAAGATGAAGCAGGCCGTCGCCCTCTACACCGAGGCGGCGAATTCGAAGCCGGCGGACGCGATGGAACGGCTCGACGTCGAGCTCGCCAAGGAAGAACTCGAGGACTGAGGGACGGCCGGCTCGCTTCGCGACTCCGTCGGACCGGCCGGATCTTCCGGCCGGCCGACGGGGTCACACTTCCGGGGCGCTCGCGGCGGCCGGCTTGCGGCGGGGTTTCCGCGCCGCCGGCGTCGCGGTCGCGGTGGTGCTGCGGCGGCGATGGCGTGGCTTGGGGTGAGCGGCGTGTTCGGCGTTGGCGAGATCCTCGGCACGGTCGGCGTAGTCGAGCAGCGTCAGATAGAGCAGCCGTTCGAACTGCGGGCCGAAATGGGCGATGACCCGGCGCGGTTCGGGCACCAGCTCGGCGTCGGTGATGAGGCCGAACTGGACCTTGCCGTTGTAGGAGAGGATCGACACGCCGATGCCGATGTCGCCCGACTGCGGCACCCAGAAGGTCAACTGCGAGATCTCGGCGCCGGCGATCCTCAGCGGCATCTGCGGACCGGGGACGTTGGTCATCACCGCGGTCGCCCGGTAGAGCAGGATGCCGAAGAGGGCGTCCTGGGCGATCTTGGGTACATAGCCGAGGGCCGCGAGCAATCCGTAGGTGACGCCGGCCTGCTGCGAGCGCTTCAGCGCGTCCATGCGCTTCTGCACCTCGGCGAGGCGGTCGAACGGCTCGTCGATGCCGACCGGCAGCACGAGGGTGACGATGCCGAATTCGTTGCCGAGTTCGCGGTGGCGGCCGGGGGCGCGCAGGTTGACCGGGATCAGCGCCCGGATCTCGACGCCGTGGGTCGGCTCGCCGAGTTCGGCGAGATAGGCGTTGATGGCGCCGGCGACGCAGGACATCAGGACGTCGTTGACCGAGCAGCCGCGGGCATGGGCGACGGCCTTGACCTCGGAGAGCGGCAGCGGCTCGGCCCAGGCGACCTTCTTCTTGCCGTGCGGCACGCCCTTGAGCGGCGTCTGGCTGTCGTTGGCCATGAACAGCAGGCCGGCGAGCTCGCCGACGATGCCGGCGCCGTCCTTGACCAGACCGAGGGCCTGGGCGGCCGGACCGCCGCCGTTGTGGTTCGACGCCTTCAGCACGCGTCCGGACAGTTTGGTGCCCATCTTCACGACCCGGCCGATGGGGGCGAAGAGGCTCGACCACCAGTCGCCCCTGCCGTCGGCGGACCGCGACGTCCAGTCGGCGGCCGGTTCGTCGAGGCCGTGCAGGTCGTCGGTCAGCGACAGCATGACGCCGATCAGGGCGATGCCGTCGGCGATGGCGTGGTGGATGCGCACCACCACCGCGGCGCCGCCTTCGAAACCCTCGACGATGTGGTACTGCCAGAGCGGGATCGAGTGATCGAGCGGGGTGGCGGCGAGTTCGCCGACGAACTGCTCGAGTTCGGCGTCACCGGCGGCGCCGGGCAGGCGGACGTGGTGGATGTGGCGGGTGATGTCGAACCGGGTGTCGTCCACCCACGACATGCCGCCGCCGATGCGCACCGCCTTCTGGCCGAAGCGGCGATAGACGAGCAGGCGCTCGGCGAGAGTGGCGGCGAGTTCGTTGGGATCGACGGGGCCGGCGAGCTTGATGACTCCGACGATGACCATGGGATTGTTCGGCCGATCCATCCGCAACCAGGTGGTGTCGACCGGAGACATGCGTTCGCCGCGTGCCATGCGTCTCTCCTCCGCGCTCCCCTCGCGTCCGTCGTGAGGCCGGCGGACCCGCCGCATCTTGTCGTTCCGGTCTCCGGTCTCGTCCTCGGCGGAACGGATCGGGACCGTCTTTAGGCGGCGTTTTCTAACCGAGGATGGTAGAGAATTTTCATGGACACGAAAGCGGAAACTGTCGAAAGACTTACCGCCCGTCTCGAAGCCGGGATCGAATTGCGCGGACGGGTCCGAACCGACGCGGAAGCGACGCGTCGACGACTTCTCTTGCGCGACTGGCAATCCGACCGTCTGGCGCGCACCCATGTCGATCTGCTCGCCGACGAGCGGTTCCACGACACGGCCGAATTCTTCCTGACCGAGCTCTACGGCGCCAAGGATACGGTGAAGCGCGACGCCGACATCGCCCGCGTCGTTCCCACCATCGCCAAGATGCTGCCGATCTGGGGGCTGGAGACGGTCGCCGATGCGATCGAACTCGACACGCTTTCGGAGGTGCTCGACGTCGACATGGTGTCGGCGCTCGGGCCTCGGGTCGAAACGATCGACGCGGCCGCCTATGGAGCCGCCTATCGCAAGGTCGGCCGGCGCGCCGAACGCGAGCATCAGATCGATCTGATCGAGCATCTCGGCCATGCGCTCGACCATCTGACCCATCATGCCTTCACCGGGACGGCGCTGACGTTGATGCGACGCCCGGCGCGGCTCGCCGGCTTCGGCGACCTGCAGACCTTCCTCGAGGACGGCTATCGCGCCTTCCGCAAGATGGGGGGCGCCGACGAATTCCTCGAACGCATCGTATCGCGCGAGCGGGCCGTGATGACGGCGCTGTTCGACGGCGACGACACGGTGCTCGACGACGAAGAAGAAGACCGAGAACGAACGACAGGCGAGGACCGGCCATGGACGTGACCCTTTCGACGGCGATCCCCGACTCCGACGGGGTCGGGGCGATCTTCGCCCGGCTGCGCGCGGCCTCGCGCCGCGACCCCTACCCGGATCTCGCGACCCGCAAGGATCGGCTCGGCCGTCTGCTTTCGGCGATGACCGAGGACGAGGCGGCGATCGAGGCGGCGATCTCGGCCGACTTCGGCCATCGTTGCGTCCAGGAGACGCGGTTGGCCGAGGCCTTCATCGTCGAGGCCGGCATCAAGCACACGCTGCGCCACTTGAAAGGCTGGATGAAGCCGAAGCGGGTGAAGACCGAGCTCGCCTTCCTGCCCGGGCGCAACCGGCTGATGCCGCAGCCGCTCGGCGTCGTCGGCGTGGTGGCGCCGTGGAACTACCCGCTGCAGCTCACGCTCGCGCCGCTCGCCGCGGCGCTTTCCGCCGGCAACCGGGTGATGATCAAGCCGAGCGAGCTGACGCCGCGCTTCTCGGCGCTTCTCGCCGAGATCCTGTCGCGGCGCTTCGGCGACGACGAGGTGGTGGTGGTCCAGGGCGGTCCGGACGTGGCGAGCGCCTTCACGGCGCTGCCCTTCGATCATCTGCTCTTCACGGGGTCGACCCGGATCGGCCGCATCGTGGCGGAAGCGGCGGCGAAGAATCTGACCCCGGTGACGCTCGAGCTCGGCGGCAAGTCGCCGGCGATCCTCGACGCCTCGGCCGACGTGGCGAAAGCGGCGTCGCGCATCGCCTTCTCGAAGATGCTGAACGCCGGCCAGACCTGCGTGGCGCCGGATTACGTGTTGCTGCCGAAGGGCCGCGAGGCGGCCTTCGTCGAGGCCTATCGCGGCGCGGTGTCGAAGCTGATCGGCGACGATCCGTCGAACCCGGACTACACCGCGATCGTCTGCGCGCCGCATCGCCAGCGTCAGCAGGCGCTGGTCGACGATGCGGTGGCGAAGGGCGCCAGGGTCGAGTGGGCGGTCTCCGATCCGACCCGCTGGTCGAATTCGGCGAAGTTCCCGCCCTGCGTCCTCCTCGACACCACACCCGACATGCGGGTCCGTCAGGAGGAGATCTTCGGACCGATCCTGCCGGTCGTGCCGGTGGCGAACGCCGACGAGGCGATCGCCACGGTCGTGGCCGACGAGCGGCCGCTCGCCCTCTACTGGTTCGGCACCGACGCCGTGGCGCGCGACAAGGTGATGGTGGAAACCGTCTCCGGCGGCGTCACCGTCAACGACTGCCTCGTCCACCTCGCCCAGGAGAACCAACCCTTCGGCGGCGTCGGGGCATCGGGTATGGGCGCCTATCACGGCGAATGGGGCTTCCGCACCTTCTCGCACCTGAAACCGATCTTCCATCGCCCGGACCTCTCCGGTCTCGGCTTCATGCAGCCTCCCTACGGCAAGACCTTCGATCGCATGCTGGCGGCGCTGCGGCGCTTCGCCTGACGGTGGCCCCTGTCGGAGGCGGGAGGAACGAAATGTCCGACGTGAAACGCGAGTTCGACTATCTGGTGCTCGGCGGCGGATCGGCCGGATCGGCCGTGGCGAGCCGCCTCACCGAAGACCCTTCGGTGACGCTGTGCCTGTTCGAGGCCGGCGACCGCGGTGACGACTGGGTCATCCGCACGCCGCTCGCCGGCGCGCTGATGGTGCCGTCGAAGCTGCACAACTGGGGCTTCAAGACGGTGCCGCAGCCGGGTCTGAACGGCCGGCGAGGCTATCAACCGCGCGGGCGCACGCTCGGCGGCTCCTCGGCGATCAACGCCATGATCTACGTCCGCGGCCATCGCTGGGACTACGACCACTGGGCGGCGCTCGGCAACGCCGGCTGGGGCTTCGACGACGTCCTGCCCTATTTCAAGCGGTCGGAGAACAACGCCGACTTCGCGGCGGACGGACTGCACGGCGCCGGCGGGCCGCTCGAGGTCTCCTATCCGCGCACCGACAATCCGTGGCAGCAGATCTTCCTGGAGGCGGCGACCGAGGCGCAGTTCCGCTCCAATTCCGACTTCAACGGGCCGGAACAGGAGGGCTTCGGCGTCTATCAGGTGACGCAGAAGAACGGCGAGCGCTGGAGCGCGGCGCGCGGCTATCTCCATCCCCACATCGGCAAGCGGCCCAATCTCGCGGTCGAGTGCGGGGCGCGGGTGCTGCGCATCCTGGTCGAGAACGGCCGGGCGGTCGGCGTCGAGATCCGCCAGAGCGGCGAGGTGAAGACCTTCCGGGCGCGGCGCGAGGTGATCGTCTCGGCCGGCGCGTTGCAGTCGCCGCAGATCCTGTTGCTCTCCGGCATCGGCGACGCGGCACAGCTGAAGGCGCACGGGATCGAGGTCGTCCACCATCTGCCCGGCGTCGGCGCCGATCTGCAGGATCACCCCGACTTCATCTTCGGCTATCAGGCCGACAGCCGCGACCTCATCGGCATCTCCGCCGCCGGATCGCTGCGCTTCATCAAGGAGATCCTGCGTTATCGGCGCGAGAGGCGGGGCCTCGTCGCCTCCAACTTCGCCGAGGCCGGCGGCTTCCTGAAGACGCGGCCGGACCTGCCGGCGCCCGACATCCAGATCCACTTCATCGTCGCCATGGTCGACGACCACGCGCGCAAACTCAGGATGGGGCACGGCTTCTCCGCCCATCTCTGCCTGCTGAGGCCGCAGAGCCGCGGCAGCGTCACCCTCGCCTCGGCCGATCCGACGGCGGCACCGCTGATCGATCCGGCGTTCCTCACCCATCCGCAGGACATCGAGGACATGGTGGCCGGCTTCAAGGCGACCCGCCGCATCATGGACGCGCCGGCGCTGAAGGCGGTCCGTGGCCGCGATCTCTTCACCCAAGGGGTCGAGACCGACGACGACATCCGCGCCATCCTGCGGGCCCGCGTCGACACGGTCTATCATCCGGTCGGCACCTGCCGCATGGGTGTCGACGATCGGGCGGTGGTCGATCCGGAACTGAGGGTGCGCGGCATCGCCGGGCTGAGGGTGGTCGACGCCTCGATCATGCCGACGCTGATCGGTGGCAACACCAACGCCCCGTCGATCATGATCGGCGAAAAGGCGGCGGACATGATCAGGAAGAGCGCCGCCTGACGGGGCACTGCGCCACGCGATCGGGTCTCGAAACGAACGCGCCTCCCCGGGGAGCCGGGGAGGCGTTTCGCGCCGGGTTCGGCCGGGTCTCAGAGCGACTTCTTGGTGAAGTACCAGTCGGTGGTGTCGAGGCCGGCGGCGAGGCGGGCCTTCACCTCGTCCACCGTGGTCGGGGCGGCGACCAGCACGGGGTCGCCCGGCTGCCAGGCCTCAGGCGTCGCCACGCCGTGCTCGAGGCTCGTCTGCAGGCCGCGGACGAGGCGTAGGATCTCGGCGACCGAGCGACCGTTGGTCATCGGGTAGTAGACCATCGCGCGCAGGATGCCGTTCGGGTCGATGATGAAGGTGGCGCGCACCGCCGCGGTGTCGCCGGCGCCGGGATGGATCATCCCGTAGGCGGTGGCGACGGTCATCTTGAGGTCCTCGATGATCGGGAAGGGGATCACCACCCCGAACTTCTCTTCGATGTTCCTGACCCAGGCGAGGTGGGAGTAGATGCTGTCGATCGACAGGCCGAGGAGTTCGGTGCCGAGGGCGGCGAAGTCGTCGGCGGCGCGGGCGAAGGCGGTGAACTCGGTGGTGCACACCGGGGTGAAGTCCGCCGGATGGGAGAACAGCACCAGCCACTTGCCGCGATAGTCGGCGAGCGAACGATCGCCGAAGGTGGTCTTGGCCGAGAAGTCCGGCGCCGGCTCGTTGATGCGCGGCAGCGACGGGGCCGACGCGGCGACGGCGCCCGGGGCGACGGGGACGACCGCCGGGGCGGCGGCGACCGCCGGGCCGGCCGAGACGGCGGCGCTGGAAGCAGGGGTGTTGCAGCTCATGACGTGGTCCTTTCGGGGTTCGGGTTCGTGGTCGGGGGTTGACGATCTCGGGCTCAGAGGGTGTCGAGCGGCACCTTGAAGAAGCGCTTGCCGGTGGTGGTCGGCGCGGGGAGGTGTCCGGCCTTCATGTTGACCTGGAGCGACGGCAGGATCAGGCGCGGCATAGCCAGGGTGGCGTCGCGGGCGGTGCGCTCGGCGACGAAGGTGTCCTCGTCGATGCCGTCGCCGACGTGGATGTTGTGGGCGCGCTCCTCGGCGACGGTGGTCTCCCAGCGCATACCGCGGCCCTCGCCGCCGTAGTCGTGGCACAGGAAGATCCGCGTCTCGGGCGGCAACGCCAGGATGCGCCGGGTCGAGCGATAGAGGGTGCGGGCGTCGCCGCCGGGGAAGTCGACGCGGGCGGTGCCGGAATCGGGCATGAACAAGGTGTCGCCGACGAAGGCGGCGTCGCCGATCACATGAGTCATGCAGGCCGGGGTGTGGCCGGGCGTGGCGAGCGCGACCGCTTCGAGCGCGCCGATACGGTAGCGTTCGCCGTCGCGGTAGAGCCGGTCGAACTGGCTGCCGTCGCGGAGGAACGCCGGCCCCTCGTCGAACACCGCGCCGAAGGTCTTCTGAACGACGGTGATCGCCGCGCCGATGCCGATCTCGCCGCCGAGCCGGTCGCGCAGGTACGGGGCGGCGGAGAGGTGGTCGGCGTGGACGTGGGTCTCGATCAGGCGTTCGACGGTCAGGCCCTGCGCTTCGACGAAGGCGACGATCGCGTCGGCGGAAGCATGGGAGATGCGGCCGGAGGCGTAGTCGAGGTCGAGCACCGAATCGATCACCGCGCAGGCGCGGGTCTCGGGATCGGCGACGACGTAGGAGATGGTGTTGGTCGCCGGATCGGGAAAGGCGGTGACCTCGGGGCGGCGCACGGCGGCGGCATTCGGGGCGGTCGCGGTCATGGATGGATCTCCGTTCGGTGACGCTCGGCGTCGTGTCGTTCGGCGTTGCAGGAGTCATAACGCCGGGCTAATTTCGAGAGAAACGAATAAATATGGCGACTGTGATCGAATGAGACGATCAAGGATGCGCTCCTATCCCAATCTCAGGCATCTCGCCTATCTGGTGGCGCTGGCCGAGCATCGCCACTTCGGCCGAGCGGCGGAGGTCTGTGCCGTCACGCAGTCGACGCTGAGTGCCGGTATCCGCGAGCTCGAGGCGGTGTTCGGGGTCGAGGTCGCCGAACGCACCCGGCGTTCGGTGATCCTGACGCCGATCGGGCATCGGCTGGCGAAGCGGGCGCGCGAATTGCTCGACGGGGTCGACGATATGCTCGACACGGCGCAGGAGGCGTCCGAACCCCTCGCCGGCACCATCGATCTCGGCACCATCCCGACGATCGGCCCTTATCTTCTGCCGCGGATCATCCCGGTGCTCCGGGCGCGGTTCCCGCACCTGCGCTTCTCGCTGCGCGAGGACAAGACCTCGGCGTTGTTGGAGCGTCTCGCCGACGGCCGGCTCGACCTGTTGTTGATCGCCTTTCCTTACGAGACCGAGGGGCTCGACAGTTTCATGCTGTTCGAGGATGCCTATCGCTTCGCCTGCGCCGCGGATCATCCGTTCGCGACCGCCGAGCGGGTGGAAGTGGGGCGCCTCGGTGAGACGCCGCTGTTGCTGCTCGAGCGGGACCATTGCCTCCACAGCCACGCGCTGCCGTTGCTGGAGGCGGCGCCGGAGATCGCTTCGACGAGTTTCTCGGCGACGAGCCTGCCGACTCTGGTGGCGATGGTGGCGGAGGGGATGGGGGCGACGCTGTTGCCCGATCTCGCCGTCACAGCCGGTCTGGCGGCGCAGGGCCAGGAGGTGGTCCGGCCGCTTTCGGGGAAGACCAATTCGCGCAACATCGGATTGTGTTGGCGTCGACGGTCGGGTCGAGCGGAGACCTTCCTGCGCATCGGCGAGACGCTGCGGGCCTGGAGCGCCGCCGAGCTCCATCCTTGGGCGGCAAGCGAGGCGCCGGAGGGCGGCGGATCCGGTGGATGAAACGATGTGACGTCGGTCGGCCGGGATGGGCCGCCGCTTGCGGAAAGCGCGACCCGCGAGATCCGAAAACGACGAAAGCCGCGGTTTCCCGCGGCTTTTTCGTGCTCTCCCGAGGAGGGAGAATGGAGCGGGCGAAGGGATTCGAACCCTCGACCCCAACCTTGGCAAGGTTGTCATTTTTGTTTTTCAGCGTGTCAAGCAGTTTCTTCCTATATGAAAAACCCTTTAATTACAATGCATCACGTTGTAGACTGCTTCCTGCGAGTTCCTGTTGTTGCCGTTTCGGTGCCTCACAGGTGCCTCACAGAAACCGCGAACGCAAGCGGGTGCCGATTTCCATGCCAACCATGAAGCTGACCAAGCAGACAGTCGACACGCGCACGGCCGTCGATCGGGCGACCTACTACTACGACACCGACTTGCCGGGGTTCTTCCTTCGTGAGCAACCGACCGGCTCAAGGGTCTGGGGCGTCGAATATCGGGCGGGGAATGGCCGGGGGGCACCGACACGACGCGTCACCATCGCCGCCTTCGGCAAGCTCACGCCGGACGAAGCACGCGCTGCGGCGCGCAAGCTCCTTGCCGACGTTGCTCATGGCCAAGACCCGGCCGCACAAAAGGCGGCGAAGGCGAAGGAAATGACCCTCACGGCGTTGATTGATCTCTACGGCGATGAAGGCTGCTTCGTTCAGCGCGGCATTCGGCAAGGCGAGCCGATGAAGGAGCGAACCAAGGCGTATACGCTCGCCCGGCTTCGTCACCATGCCGCGCCGCTTCTCGGCAAGAAGCGCGTCAGCGAAATCGGCGTCGGGGATATCGAACGTTTCGTGCGCGACGTGGGCGCCGGCAAGACGGCCAAGGACGAGAAGACCGGCTTAAGGACCCGCGTCATCGTACGCGGCGGCGACGGGGCGGCGCGCAAAGTGGTGCGCGATCTTTCCGCCGTGTTCTCTTTCGCGGTTCGCCGCGGCATCATGCCTGCCAACCCTTGCGACAAGGCGTCTGTGCGCAAGACCGACAACAAGCGGGACCGCTATTTGACGCTCGACGAGGTGAAGCGGCTCGGTGAAGCGTTCGACGAACTCGAAGGCGCCGGAACCAACCCCAAGGCACTCAACATTGCGCGTCTGTGGGCGCTGACAGGCTGCCGGCGCGATGAGATTGCCGGGCTGCGATGGTCGGAGGTCGATTTCGACAGGGGCCTTCTTGTGCTCGACGACAGCAAGACCGGCAAGAGCATTCGCCCGCTCGGCGCTGCCGCGAGTGCGCTGCTTGCCCCCATCAATCGGGATGAGCCCTCGCCATTCGTCTTTCCCGCCGAGAACGGCGAAGGCCACTATCAGGGCACCAAGCGCATTTGGCCGAAGGTCGTCGACAAGGCGAAACTGCCGGGCGTGACGCCGCACACCCTTCGCCACACGATGGGCTCGACGGCCGTATCCACCGGCGAAGCGCTTGCCCTTACAGGGGCCATTCTTGGCCATGCGAACGCGCGCTCGACGTCGATCTATGCCCATGTGCAGAACGACCCCTCGAGGCGCGCCGCCGATCGTGTGTCGCGGAAGATCGCCGACGCACTGAACCGCAAGCCTGAACCGAAGCGCGGACGGCGCAAAGCGACAGACGGCAAGGCGGACGCCACATGAGTGAAGATGACGAATTGACGCCCGAATGGGCGAGACCGCTCTTTGCCGGCCCGATCGCGCTCGACGAGAGCACTTTGCCGGAAGACCTCTCCGTCGTTCTTGAAGAACGCTTGGAGGCGCTGCTTCGCGTCTACAATGTCGAACCCACGCCGGACGGCTGGAAGACGCTGGCGCTGCGATTGGCGCTGGAGCATGCCATCTCCGGAACGAAGGTTATGGACGTGAGAAGCCCGGTCGATCGCGACCCACACGGCCCCGGTCGTCCGCGCGAACCGCAGCAGTGGGTTTGGATTGCAGCCATCAGCGAAATCCTGCGGAACGAGCCGGGCT
>CALMYM010000159.1 GCA_937873675.1 uncultured Alphaproteobacteria bacterium
ACCCGGATGATGACTACGAAGCCGGACATCGTCGAATTGGACACGATCGCGCCGGGAACCGCCGGGCTGATCATCCGTCAGGCGCGCGAACTGGGCTTCAAGGGCCTGTTCGTCAAGATCGGCGGTCCGGGCGTCCCGGGAATCGTCGCGGCCGCCGGAAAGGAATTCGCCGAGGGCACCATCGTCTACGTCGCCGCCGACACCAGCACCAAGAAGTACAAGTGGATGGAGGCCGAATACGCGAAGATCTACAATCCGCCGATGAACTCCTTCACGGAGTTCTTCTACGATGCCGCGACCATGCTCTTCACGGCCATGCAGAAGGCCGGCACCGTGAGCAATGTCGATGCCGTGCGAGATGCGCTTCTCACTCTGACACCGTTCACCGGCGTCCAGGGCACCGTCGTGTGGGGTGGCATGGAAACCTACGGCAACAACAATCAGCTGATCGGCCCCGTCTTCATCGGCACCATCGCCGGCGGCCAGGAAAAGATCATCGGTGGAGTCGAGGTGAAGTGACCGCCAACCGCGCAGGGTGCCGGTCGTCCGGCGCCCTGTGATCTTGCCACGACGGGACCTTCAAATGCTGCAACTCCTAACTCAAATCGGCGTCAACGGCGTGATGATGGGGCTCGTCTACATCACCATGGCGTTGGGATTCACGCTGATCTTCGGGATCATGCGAATCGTGAATTTCGCCCATGGCGAGTTCTACATGCTGGGTGCCGTCGCGCTGATGTTCTTCTACGCGCATTTCGGGCTCGATTATTTCGTCGCGGTCTTCCTCGCCGCGGCCTGCGTCGCGGTGTTCGGGATGCTGGTCGAGCGCGTGTTGCTGCGTCAGTTCGTCGGACGCGAGTTGAACGGCATGATCATGACGTTGGCGATCGCCATCACCATCAAGGCGGCGGTCGCCATCGTCCTCGGACCGCAGGAGGTTTCGATCCCGCGTCCGGTGACCGGCGTGATCACACTGGGTGGCATCCTCGTTCCCAACGATCGACTTCTGGTGGGAGGGGTGGCGGTCGTCGTGCTGAGCGGCTTCTACCTGTTCCTGCGTTTCGCGCCGGCGGGTCTCGCCATGCGGGCCGTCGCTCAGGATTGGGAAGCGGCGGCGCTGCAGGGCATCCGGCCGCAACGGGTCTATCTCTGGTCGTTCGGCATCGGGTGCATGTTGGCCGGTCTGGCCGGAGCGCTGATGGCGCCGATCTACACGATCGGTCCCTATATCGGCACTGTTCCGATGCTGAAGGCCTTCATCGTGGTCATTCTGGGCGGGCTCGGAAGCCTTCCCGGCGCGGTGGTCGGTGGCCTGTTGCTCGGTCTGGTCGAGGCGGGTTTCGCCACCTTCATCAATACGACCGTGGCGACGATGATCTCCTTCGGCCTCGTCGTCGCGATCCTTCTGGTCCGGCCCGCTGGTCTGATGGGGAATGCACGATGAAGACGTGGAGATACCTGTTGTGGATAGCGCTCGCGATCGCACTGATCGGCTGGCCGTTCGTCCTCGGCAACAAGTTCGTGACGCATATCGGAACATTGATATGCATGTTCACCCTGATGGCCCTGAGCATGAATCTGCTGCTGCGGATCGGCCAGCTCTCGCTGGCTCAAGGGGCGATCATGGGGCTCGGCGCCTATGGTTCCGCGCTGGCGATGATGTCGTTCGGCTTTCCGTTCTGGGCAGGATTTTTGCTGTCGGGCGTCGTCGGCGGTCTGGTCTCTCTGCTGATCGGACCCGTCGTTCTGAAGCTTCGGGGGGTCTATTTCGTTCTGTTGACCTTCGCCTTCGGTGAGATCGTCATCCTGTCCTTCACCGAATGGGTCGACGTCTTCGGCGGCGTCAACGGGATCTTCGGCGTGCCCCGAGCGAGCTTCTTCGGCCATGTGATCCGCGATCGCAACGTCTACTACCTGATGGCGCTCGCCATGGCGGCTGGGGGCTACTTCCTGCTGCGCGCGATCTATCGCAGCGAATTCGGCGCCATCATGGACACACTGCACGACCACGAGGAACTCGCCCGGTCTCTCGGGGTCGACGCCATGGCCTATCGACTGGCGGTGTTTTCTCTCAGCGGCACGATCGCGGGCTTCGCCGGCGGGTTTTACGCCAGCTACTTCACCTTCGTGACGCCGATGGCGTTCGACTTTTCGAACGCGGTCAACCTCGTGGTCATCAACGTCCTCGGGGGGATTTCGTCCCCCATGGGCATCGTCCTGGGGGCGTTGATCCTCGTGCCGCTGCCCGAACTGCTCCGTGATGCCGTCGAGTATCAGGTGCTGCTCTATGGGTTGGTGTTGATCATCTTCCTGAAATTCATGCCGGAAGGAATTGTCGGCTTGATCCACAAGCTGAGGGGAAAGAGCGATGACTGAGCCGGAGATGGCGATCGATGTCGTCGGTGCGAGCAAGTTCTTCGGCGGGTTGCGTGCGATCGGCAATGTCAGCTTTTCCACCCACCGAGGTGAGATCTTCGGCATCATCGGGCCGAATGGGGCCGGCAAGAGCACCCTGTTCAATCTGATCACCGGCACGTTGCCGATGACCTCAGGCAGGATCCGCTATCGTGGTACGGACATCACCGGGCTCGGACCGCATGCGGTGGCGACGAAGGGGATCGTCCGCACGTTCCAGTCGGCGACGGTGTTTCCGAACAAGACCCTCGAGGAGAACGTCCGGCTGGGGTTTCTCTTCGGACGGCTGAACGTTCCGCGTCGTTTCGCGGACCGTGCCCATCTGCGCCGCTCGCGTGAAGAGGCGCAGGAGAGGACCGGCGAGGTCGTCGAGTTCTGCGGTCTGACCGAGGCGCGGCACCGGATCGCGGGCGACCTGGCCTACGGGCTGCAGAAGACGCTCGGTGTCGCGATGGCTCTGGCGGCCGGGCCGACACAGTTGTTGATGGACGAGCCGGCGGCGGGGCTGAACCCGGTGGAAACCCGCGCGATGGGGGATCTGATCCTGCGGATCCGCAACGAACGCGCAATCGACGTGGTGCTCGTCGAACACGACATCGCCATGGTCACCCGGATTTGCGACCGGATCCTGGTCATCAATCGCGGCGAGCTCCTCGCCATCGATTTGCCAGAGGTCATCCGGAACAATCCCGACGTCATCGAGGCCTATCTGGGGGCGGACATTGACCTTCATTAGAATCGAGAACCTCGGCGTTCGCTACGGCCCGATCCCGGCGGTCACCGATCTGAACATCGAAATGGCGAAAGGTTCGGTGGTCTGCATGCTCGGCGCGAACGGCGCGGGCAAGTCGACGACCCTGCGCACCTTCGCCGGCCTGACGAAGCCGTTCGCTGGGCGGATCGTCCTCGATGGTGAGGACGTCACGGGATTGCCGCCGGACGAGATGGTTCGGCGCGGCGTGAGCCTGTCTCCCGAGGGTCGGCGGCTGTTCGCCGACATGACCGTCGCCGAGAATCTCAAACTCGGCGCCTATCTCGGCAGTGGTCGGCAGGGCTGGAAGTCGGGCATGGAGCGGGTGTTCTCCTATTTTCCGCGCCTGGGTGAACGGCTCCACCAGCGGGCGGGCAGCATGTCGGGTGGAGAACAGCAGATGTGCGCCATCGGGCGAGCGATGATGTCAAACCCGCGCGTGCTGCTGCTCGACGAACCTTCGCTGGGTCTGGCTCCGATCATGATCGCCGAAGTCGCGCGCATCGTGCGACACATCAATGCCGACGGGATCACCGTGTTCATCGTCGAGCAGAACGCTCGGCTGGCCTTGAAACTGTCGGACTACGGTTATCTTTTAGAAACCGGCCGGCTGGTACGCGAGGGGCCCGCGAGCAAACTCTTGACCGACGAACACGTCCAAGCGGCCTATCTGGGTGGCCTTGCTTCGGAAACTCCGGCAGACTAATGAGGGTCGTGTGCACCGTCGTCTTCGGCGCAAGAAGAAATACGACGGCCTCGACCGACGAGTAGGATGATGCCCGTTTCTCGCCAGAACGACGATACGGAAGGTCCGGCGCCCGGCACGAAATCGGAGACCGTCGATCGCGCCTTCGTGGTCGCGCTGGCCAAGGGACTCCGTGTTCTCGAGGCGTTCACCGTCGAGCGGCGCTGGCTCAGCAACGCCAACATCGCCGAGCGCGCGCGATTGCCCAAGCCCACGGTGACCCGCTTCACCAAGGCGTTGGTGGCCGGCGGTTATTTGTCTTTCGATTCGGGACGCCGCCAATATTGCCTGGGAACGGGTGTGCTGGCACTCGGATATGCCGGGCGGGTCGGTAACAACGTCTCCGAGGGGGTGCGGCCTTATCTGCAACGGCTGGCCGACGATTTCGGTGTCCACGCCGCGCTGGTCGGTCGCGACAAGACCAATGTGATCCATCTCGAGGTCTGCCGCAGCGCCGACCGGCTGACGACGCTCCAACTCGACATCGGATCGCGCATTCCGTTGGCCGGCACGGCGAGCGGCCATGCCCTGCTGTCGCGCATTCCCGAGCAGGAGCGGGACTATCTCTTGAGTTATCTCGCCGCGCGCCATGAGAAGCACTGGGAGCAACTGGAAGCGGAGATCCGTGCCGGGTTGAAGCAGGTCGAGACCGTCGGCTATGCCAGTTCGGTTCACGGCTGGCAGGCGGGCATTACGGGTGTCGCCGCGCCCGGGGGGGCGCGGGAGGCCGCCCCGGCGTTGGCGATCTCGGGCGGCGGGCCGAGCCACTACCTGCCGGCCGATCGTATGCCGATGATCGGGGAGCGCCTGGTCGCCGACGCTGCGCGCATCGTCGCCGAGCTCGCGCAGAAGCGGGCCGACCGCCAGCGCGACGAATCCTGACGCCGATCAGGCCGCAAAGAATTTCAGCTTCAGATCCGCCATGGTGTTCGCGATGTTGCGTGCGGCCACCAGAAGCGCCGGGCCGATCTCCTCACGGAAGGTCGAGGCACTCAACCCGTGGCGCGACACGCCGCAATTCAGCGCGAGGACCGTCTGGCCGTCGTTGATCACCAGCGGCACCGCCACGGCATAGATGTCCGGGCGCCAATCCCCCCGCGACATGCAGAATCCCGTGGCGTCGATTTCCGCGAAGGCTTCGTCCAGCAACGCCTGAACGGCCCCCATGTCCGCCCCGCTCCGGCGAATACGTTCCAGACAGGCCGCACGGGCCTCGGGAGACAGTGCCCAGATATGGGCGCGCCCCATCGCGGTCAGGTGCATCGGCACCAACGCCCCGACCTGCAACCGCAAGGTCACCGTATCCTTGCCTCGGCAATAGGCCAGATAGACCATGTCCGTGCGGTCGGCGGCACCGAGGGCCGTGGACATGTTGAAGCGGTCCGCCACCTCCTGCAGGATGGGTGTCGCGACCCTCGTGATCGAAATATTCGCCAGGGCAGCATTGCCGATGTCGATCACCCGGTCCGCGAGGTGATACCGCCCTTGGAAATGGGTCTGCTCGAGATATCCCAGCGTCACCAGCGTATGGGCGAGCCGGGCCACGGTCGCCTTCGGCAGACCCGTCGCCCGCATCAGATCGTGAATGCCCAGCGCCGTACTTTCGTTGTGGAATGCGCGCAACACCTCGAGCCCGCGTTCGAGCGAAACGATCGAATCCTGGCCGTCGGCCTTCTGCATGTGGGTTCCGCCTGATGAAAGAATATTTCAGGCGAGATTACCGCCGAGCCGGCAGCGCAGACAAGTAGCCGTCATGGTTACGACCCCGCGAAATCTCAACCTGTTCGAAACCTCATGGCGAAGCTCGGCCGGGCAACGGCCGGTCGGGTCGACCGACGAGCTTCCGTCGTCGAGGGGTTCGGCGAAATTCGGCCGCCGGGTCGGACCGTCCGGCAGAGCCGCCGGGCAGGGAAGTCCCTCGGAGGGGGGAGCAGGTCGTCCTTTCATCGGGGAGGAGTGTCGACGAACCGCCGGTCGACGTCGGTCGGATCCCCCAGGTCGCCCCGGGGTCGTGTGCAGCCCCCTCGGGCGTAGCGACCGATGCCCTCCCGACAGGTACACCGCCGAGCCGCCCCCCCCCCGATCGATTGCACCGAGCGCACCGGCGACGCCGACCGGCGGTCGTCGTGAACCTTCCCGGACACCGGCTTCACCCACCACCGGCGACGATTGCACCATGTCAATTTTCATCTTGCGGAACATCATTTCGTTTTATAGAGTGCAGTAACGAAAAACGCAGCGAAGGGGGGAGGCAGATGTCGGCGTATCGGGATTTTGGTCTCGAGTTGGAGCACGAGCAATTCCGTGATCAGTTTCGCCGCTTCGTGCGCGATCGCCTCGTACAGGTGGCCAAGAAGGCGGAAGCCGAAAAGACCTTTCCTCGCGAGATCTATGGGATGCTCGCTGAACACGGCTATCTGGTCGTCAACTTCCCCGATGACATCGGCGGTGGCGGGGATCTTCTGACCGGCTGTATCTTCTACGAAGAGTTGACGCGCGCTTCGGCGGGAATTTCGGCCGGTGTCTTCGCGCACCAGCATCTGGCCCTCACGCCCCTGCTGCGATTCGGTACCGAAGAGCAGAAGCAGCAGTATCTGATGCCCGGCCTGACGGGCGAAATGATCGGCGCCTTCGGTCTGACCGAGCCGGATGCCGGCAGCGACATTCGTGGCATCCGCACCACCGCCCGTCGTGACGGCGACGACTACGTCCTGAACGGATCGAAGCTCTACATCACCAACGGGACCATCGCGGATTTCATCCTGGTGGCGGCCCGCACCGGCGAAGGGCGCGAACAGGACGCCATGACGCTGTTCGTCGTTCCCACGGGTGCGGTGGGTGTGAGTCGATCCGCTCTGGACAAGGTCGGAAACCACTCCTCTTCGACGGCCTTCATCACCTTCGACGACGTTCGTGTGCCCCGGGCCGCGGTGCTCGGCCAGCCGGGTGCCGGCATTCGCCAATTGAAGGACACCCTCGTCGAAGGGCGGATCCTCGTTTCGAACCGCGGGCTCGGGATCGGCGAGGAGGCCTGCGATCTGATCACCGACTACGCGGGTCAACGGCAGGCCTTCGGCAAGCCGATCGCGAAGTTTCAGGGCGTGTCGTTCAAGGTCGCCGAAATGCGTGTGCGCGCCGATGCGGCGCGGCTGATGATCTATCGCGCCGCGCGCCTGTTCATGGCGGGACGGAACTGCGAACGCGAAGCGTCGATGGCCAAGTTCCTGGCCAGTGAACTCGCGGTCGGCGCCGCGACCACGAGCCTGCTGCTGCATGGTGGAGCCGGCTACATGGAAGGCATGAAGGTCGCTCGTCTGTTCCGTGACGCGCCCGAAGCCTGGATCGGAGAGGGCACCAACGAAATCCAGCTTCACGTGATCGCGAAGACCATGGGTCTGCTCTGAGCACATCTCGAAACAGCGATCAGTCGGAGACGGACATGACCACGACCCACGATATGAGGCTCTACCCCAATCTGTTCTCGCCGTTGAAGATCGGGCAGGTCACCTTGCCGAACCGTTTCGTCGTTCCGGCCATGACGACGAATTTCGCCGAAGCCGACGGCATGATCGGTCCCCGGCTCGTCGATTATCTGGAAGCGCGCGCCGCCGGCGGCTTCGGCCTGATCGTCACGGAAAACTTCGGCGTCCATGCCTCGGGACGGGTGATGCCACGCATGGGAATGGTCGACGGCGACGAAAGCTTGCCGGGGCTCGAGCGGATGGCGCGTGCGGTCCACCGACACGGCGCGATCCTCTTCGGCCAGATCAGTCACGCCGGGCGGCAGACCCGCAGCCGGATCACCGGACATCCGCTGCTCGCACCTTCTGCCATACCCTGTCCATTGAACCGCGAAATGCCTCGCGAACTCGATCCCGCCCAGATCGAGATGTTGGTCGAGGCTTATGCGGCGGCGGCGCATCGCCTGCAGATCGCCGGTTTCGACGGGGTCGAGATTCATGGTGCCCACGGCTATCTGGTCGCGGCCTTCCTCTCCCACTACGCCAATCGGCGCAGTGACGCCTATGGCGGCAGCCTCGAGAACCGCATGCGGTTCCTGCTCGATATCGTCGCCGAGATCCGAGACCGCTGCGGGCCGGCCTTCCCGATCAGCGTCCGCCTGAGCGTCGAGGAATTCGTCGCCGACGGCCTCGTCGCCGAGGAGGCCTGTCGTATCGCGAGAGCCTTGGAGCAGGCGGGGGTCCACACGATCTCGGCCTCGGTCGGCACCTACGAATCCTTCAACCGGCTGTCGATGATCACCGGCGAGGTCGAAGGGCGCTGGCTGCCGCTGGCGCGCAGGATCACCGAGGCGGTTGCAATTCCCGTGATGGGCGTCGGGCGTCTCAAACGGCCGGAGGTGGCCGAAGAGGCGCTGGCTCGCGGCGACATGCATCTCGCTGCGTTCGGTCGCGCATCGATCGCGGACCCGGATCTGCCCCGCAAGGCGGCCGAAGGCCGAACCGAAGAGACGATCTGGTGCATCGGCTGCAACATGTGCCTAGGGCGCTCCGCGCGCCCGCAGACCATCTGTCCGGTCAATCCGGCGGTGGGGGACGAGGCGCGTTGGCACTTCGCACCCGTGGCCGAGCCACGAAAGGTGCGGGTCGAAGGTGCGTCCTTCGCAGGCATGACGGCCGCCTGGGTCGCGGCGCGGCTGGGGCATCGGGTGGACGTCGTCGAGGGAGAGACCGAGATCGGCGGCATGCAGGCCTGGCGCGCCCGGATCCCCGGCATGGAGGAATTCGGCGAGACCATCGGCGCCCTGCGGATGCGCGCGGTGAGGGAAGGGGTTCGCTTCACGCCCATCGCCGACGCCGACGCGGATGTCGTCTGGAAAGAGACCCGTGCTCCCGAGGTCGTCACCCCTGACATCCTCCGGATCAGGCCGGACGCCGTGCCTCCTTCCGCGATCCTCTCGCCGATCGACCTGCCTTCGGACGGGTCGGCATGGGCGGTGTTCGGAAGCGACATCGCCGCGACCGAAGCCGCGATACGCCTCGCCGCCTCGGGCCGCCGGGTCCGATTGGTCAGCGCCATGCGCGACGTCTGTCACGACGCCCATCCCGGCTATCGCGAAGTGTCGCGCCTCAAGCTCGCTGAACTGGGCGTGGCCACCGAACTCTCGGTGGATGATTGGCGCGCCCGGTTGGCGGAGATCCCGCCTGAGACCCGGGTCGTCGCAGGTGCCGTGGAACCCGCGGAACCCGTGGATTCGGAAGCAAATTGCTCAGGGATTTCGGATGCGTACGAAGCCGGTGCGATGACCCGTTGCGTCTACGCGGCGGCCGAATTCGCCCGCGCGGAAGGCGGCGTTTCGCAGGCATCCGTCGACGCTTAGTTTCAATATGCAGAACATAATTTTATTTTCTTGACGTCCCGACCACGAATTGCGTAAACAGATAGACAAGAGGCCGGAAATGGCCGGCGCGGTTCCGCGGCAGAGCGGAACCATCGGGAGGAACCATGAAAGGCTTTGATTCGTTTCACGAAAAGGTGGCGATCGTCACCGGTGCCGGAACCGGGCTCGGCCGCGCCTTCGCGTTGCGGCTGGCTGAACTCGGCGCGACCGTGGCTCTGGTCGGGCGTCGCCCCGATCCGCTTCAGGAGACGGCCGAACTGATCGCGAAGGCCGGCGGCACGTCGCTGGTCGTGCCCCTGGACATCCGCGACTATGCCGCGGTCGAGCAGGGCTTCGACGGCATCGTCGCGAAGACGGGCCGCATCGACGTGTTGATCAACAATGCCGCCGGGAATTTCATCGCGCGGGCGGAAGACATCACCGCCAACGGCTGGACGGCCGTCATCGGCATCGTGCTCAACGGCTCGTTCTTCTGCGCGCGGGCAGCCTCGCGCCACATGCTGCCGCAGCGCTCGGGCAAGATCCTGAACGTCACCGCCAGCTATGCCTGGGTGGGTGGGCCGGGAACCGTGCATTCCGCTTGCGCCAAGGCGGGCCTGATCACCATGGCGAAGACGCTCGCCGTCGAATGGGGCCCGCGCAACGTGCAGGTCAACTGCCTCTGCCCCGGCTTCGTCGACACCGAGCAGTCGCGCGAAAAGCTCTGGCCGACGGCGGAAGGGCAACGACATCTGCTCGACCGGATTCCCGCTGGCCGCTTCGGGACGCTCGAGGAGACGATCGAGGCCGGTGTCTACCTGTGTTCGGACGCCGCCAACTATGTGAACGGCGAGGTGCTGACCATCGACGGCGCCGAATGGCTGAACAAGGGCGCCCTGATGCTTCCGGAGGCCCGGATATGAGCCGCCCGGTCGCAATCGTCACCGGGGCCAGCCGCAACATCGGTCAGGCGATCGCCCTGAAACTCGCCGCTTCCGGGCACGCGGTCGCCTGCTTCGCACGTGACGCCGCCGCCTTGGCGGAGACGGCGGACCTGATCGCCGCCACGGGCGGCGTCGCCTCCGTCCATGTCGGAGACGTCGGCGACGACGACGCGCTCGAGCGGCTGGTGGCGGAGGTCGTCGAGCGGCACGGCCGTCTGGACGTCCTCGTCAACAATGCCGGCATCATGCGGGAGGCCCGAGCCGAGGACATCACCGGCGCATCCTTCCGTCAGGTGCTGGACGTCAATCTGGTGTCGCATTTCCTGCTCGCCCGTGCCGCCTTCCCACATCTCAGCGAAGCCGGCGGGTGTGTCGTGAACATCGGTTCGATGTTCGGCGCGCTCGGGGTCGCGGCCGCTGCGTCCTACTGTGCCTCGAAGGCCGCCGTCGAAGGGCTCACCCGGGCGCTGGCGGCGGAATGGGCGCCGGCCGGCGTGCGCGTGGTCTGTGTGGCACCCGGCTACGTCCGTAGCGACATCTCGGCGGCGGCGCTGGACGACGAGCAGTTGTCGAAGCGGATCCTCAAGCGGATCCCGCAACGTCGCATCGGCGAGCCGTCCGAAGTCGCGGAGTTGGTCGGTTTTCTGGTTTCGCCCGCGGCGCGTTTCATCACCGGCGAGACCTATGTGATCGACGGCGGTCAGCGCATGGCCGTCTGACCGGTCCGGGCTGCGGACATGGGACCAGACGGGTCACGACCGAACGGAGGAACGAGGTCATGACGCAGAGTGGCAACAGGATCGACCAGATTCTGTTCGATGCATCCCGCGACAGCGCGAACGCGACCTTTCTGCTGCAGAAGGACGGCACCGAAATCAGTTACGGAGCCGTCTTCGAACAGGCTTCGCGTCTGGCCGCGGTCATCGGGGAGGCGGGGATCGCACCGGGCGGCCGTGTGGTCGCCGTGTTGGACAACAGCCGCGAAACCATCGAATTCCACATCGGCTGTGCGATCGCCGGCGTGATCGGCGTCGCCGTGAACAGCCACAGCACCACCGCCGAAATCGCGGCCCTGATGGCCGACTGCACTCCCGAGGGGATCGTCACCCAGCTGCGCTTCCTGGACCGGCTCGACGCGTTGGAGACTGTCTCGGACCTGCGCCAGCGCCTTCTGGTCGGGGCGGCGGTGGCCAATGGGGCGCGGTGGAAACCCCCCCTCGCCGCTACCGAGCCGCGCGCACCGAACTCGGATCTCTCGGACGACGACCCCGCGATCATGATCTACAGTTCGGGGACGACCGGACAGCCGAAAGGGATCCTCCTCTCGCACAGGGGAATCGTTCTCAACGCCCGCGCGACGATCGAAGCCTTGGGCTACCGTGCCGGCGACCGGTCACTCACGCTGTTGCCGCTCTTCTCCAGCTTCGGCTTCGCCTTCGACTTCCTGCACGTGGCGATCATGCGCAACAGCACGGTCCTCATGGAGAAGTTCGACGAAGTCGCTGCGCTGGGGCTGATCGAGCGGTTCCGGGTGACTTTTCTCGCCGGCGTCCCGACCATGTTCGCGCGGATGTTCTCGCAAGAAAACGTCGCAGGGCGCGACATTTCCTGTCTGCGGAAGATGGACGTCGGCGGCGGACCGGTCTCGCCCCGACTGAAGCGCACCCTCAAGTTCGATTTCGGGATCGACGTCGTCGAGAGCTACGGCCTGACCGAGATCTCTCCGGTCGCCAGCGTACAGCGCAATTCGGACGATCCCGAAACCGAATCCTGTGGTCCGCCGTTGCCCGGATTCGAAGTACGCGTCGTCGACCCGCTCGGCCGCGACCTGCCGACCGGGGAGCCCGGCGAGCTGCTGTTCCGCGCCCCGACCTTCATGCTGGGTTATTGGAACCAGCCGGCGCTGACGGCGGCGGCACTGCGGGACGGTTGGCTGTGGACCGGCGACGTCGGAGCGCTCGACGAAAAGGGCGAGATCCGTATCCGCGATCGCACCAAGGACATGATCGTCGCCAACGGCTTCAACGTCTTTCCGAAAGAAGTCGAGAACGTCATCGCCCAGATCGCCGGGGTGAGCGAATGCGCCGTCGTCGGGATCCCGGACGAAATCCGCGGCGAGACCATCCGCGCCTACATCGTACCGCGGACCGGCGCCGATCTCACCGCGGAGGCGGTCGTCGCGCGCTGTCGCGAGCAACTCTCTCGCTACAAGGTTCCACGCGAAATTCATTTCATCGACCAGATGCCGCTGACGGCTTCGGGCAAGATCCGCCGCCATATCCTGCGTGACCGCAGTCGAGACACACACGAGGCTTGACATGAATTTGCAGCGGTACTTCCTGACGGAAGATCAGATCGCCTTCCATGAGATGGTGCGGCGCTTCTGCGAAGAGCGGATCGCTCCGATGGCGAGCGAGATCGATCGATCGGCCGAATTTCCGCACGAGTTGTTCCGCGAGATGGCCGAGCTCGGCTTTCTCGGCGCCCCCTACGACCCGGAATTCGGCGGCGCAGGATGCGACTCGGTGACGGTCTGCCTGTTGCTCGAGGAGGTATCCCGGGCGAGCGGCGCAGTCGGGAGTTCGCTCAATGCCCACATCAGTCTGGCTTCCTCGGTCATCGCCGAACACGGCAGTCCCGAACAGAAGCAGAAGTACCTCACGGCCTTGACCAGCGGCCGCAGCATCGGAGCCTTCGGACTGACCGAACCTTCGGGTGGTTCGAATGCCGCGGGGTGCAGGAGCACCGCCGTCCGTTCCGGGGGCGACTACCTCCTCAACGGCTCCAAGGCCTTCATCACCAACAGCACCGTCGCCGACATCTTCGTCGTCACCGCCCGCAGTTCGGAGGGCACGGGTTCGCGAGGCGTCTCGGCCTTCATTCTCGAGAAGGGCATGCCCGGTTTCACCGTCGGGCCGCAAGACAAGAAGATGGGCATGAACGGCTCGCCGACCGCCCAGATGTATTTCGACGACGTCCGCGTCCCGGCCGAGAACCTGATCGGCGTCGAGGGTGAGGGGTTCCGCCAGTTCGCCCAGACCCTCGACCGGGGCCGTGTCAACGTCGCCGCGCTTTCGGTCGGTCTCGGTCAGGCCGCGCTCGACGAGGCCGTGCGCTATGCCGGCGAGCGCGAGCAGTTCGGGCGCAAGATCGCGGCCTTTCAGGGCATTCAATGGCCGATCGCAGAAATGGCCGCCGAAATCGAAGCCGCCCGTCAGATGACGTTGAACGCAGCGCGGATGCACGATGCCGGCCTGTCGATCAAGTCGGAGAGCGCCATGGCGAAGTTCCTCGCCGCCGAGGCCTCGCTGAAGGCGGCGAATGCGGCGCTCGAGATCCACGGCGGTTACGGCTACATGCGCGATTTCCCCATCGAGCGGATCTTGCGCGACGCCAAGATGTACCAGATCGGCGAAGGCACCAGCCAGATCCAGCGCCTGGTCATCGCCCGCGAGATTCTCGGCCGTCACGCGTTCTGACCTTTCCCCGATTGCAGGACAACACCATGCTCGAACAGGATGTTCTCGTCTCGAAAGACGGTGCGGTGGCGACGATCACCCTCAATCGCCCGGACAAGCGCAATGCGCAGGGCGTGCATTTCACGCCCCGCCTGCTCGCCGCGCTGGACGCGGTCGAACAGGACCCGTCGGTCCATGCGGTGATCTTGACCGGCAATGGGCCGGTCTTCGGCGGCGGCGGCGATCTCGCCGAGATCATGAGCACCGAGGAGACCGACGCGGAAGAAGAGTTCGAGTTGGTGCTCGGCTACAACCGCCTGATCTCGCGCATCTACCATTTCGGGCGGCCGATCATCGCGGCGGTGAACGGACCGGCTTTCGGCGGCGGGACCGGCCTAGCGCTCGCCTGTGATTTCGCGATCGCCAGCGAGACGGCGGCCTACCATTTCGTCTTTGCTCGGATCGGGCTCTCGGCGGCCGACATGGGCGTCACCACTCTCATGCAGCGGGCGGTGGGAACGACACTGGCGCATTACTACCTGCTGACCGCCGGAACCATCGATGCCCGCAAGGGGCTCGAACTGGGGCTCTTCGTCGACGTGACGCCGCCCGGCGAATTGCTCGCCGCCGCCGGCCGGATCGCCGCGGGCATTGCGAGCCAATCCCGCCGGGGCACCACGATCACCAAGATGGCGCTGCGTCGCGGGGCGGAGACCCCCTTCGACGCGAGCCTGGAATACGAGGCCTATCTGCAGAGCTTCGCATTCCGCAGCAAAGAGCACAAACGCCGATTGGGAGCGTTCCTCGAGAGCGCGCAGACCCGGCGGCAGCGCAACTGAAGGCGGTCCGTTCCATGAAAGACATCATTCGACTGGGATCCGGCTCCGGTTTCTGGGGCGACGCGCTCGACCCCGCCGCCGAGAGCCTGCGCAAGGGGCGGCTCGACTACCTCTGCATGGACTATCTCGCCGAACTGACCATGGCCCTGCTGCAGCGCGCCAAGCTGAAGGATCCGCAGGCCGGCTACATTCCCGATCTGGCCGAGCACATGCGGGTGCTCATGCCGCTCGCCCGCGCGAGCGGGACCCGCATCGTGTGCAACGGCGGCGGCGTCAATCCCCGCGCCGCCGGCGAACGGTTGCGCAAGTTGGCCGTCGAACTGGGGCTGACGGGCCTGCGCATCGCCGTGGTCGAAGGCGACGACATGATCGATCGCATCGACGGCCTGCTGGCGGCGGGCGAGCCGCTCGCGAACATGGAGACCGAAAGCGATGCCTTTTCGGCGCTTCGCGGAGCGGTGGTCGCGGCAAACGTCTATACCGACGGCTCGGGGATCCGCGACGCGCTCGCCGACGGCGCCGATGTCGTGGTGACCGGACGGGTCTCCGACAACGCGCTCTATGTCGGCCCGATCATGCATGAATTCGGATGGGTCCACGACGAGGACCACGCCGATCGGATCGGCGCCGCGATCACCGCCGGGCACATCGTGGAATGCGCCTCGGCGTGCACCGGCGGCATGTCCTCGCGTTTCGACGAAATGCCCCGAATGGGCATGGTGGGTTTCCCGATCGTCGAGTTCTCCCGCGACGGCAGCTTCGTCGTCACCAAGCCCGAAGACACCGGCGGGATGGTCGATGCCTTCACCGTCAAGGAGCATCTGGTCTACGAGATCGCCGACCCGGCGAACTACGTCATGCCCGACGGCATCGCCGACTTCACCTCGCTGCGGCTGGAGGAGATCGGCCCGGATCGCGTCCGGGTCAGCGGCGTGCGCGGGCGCGGCCTGCCCGAAAAGCTCAAGCTGGTCATCGGCTATCAGGACGGCTGGATCGGCGAGGGGCTGGTGCTCTTCCCCTGGCCGCGGGCTTATGAGCGCGCGGTGAAGGCGCGCCAGACTCTGACCGAGCGGTTCGAGCGGCTCGGCCTCGTCGCGGACGATCTGCTGTTCAGTTTCGTCGGTCTCGACACGCTGCACGGTCCGGCCGCGAAGGACACCGAGATTCCGGATCTCAACGAGATCGGACTGCGGGTCGCGGCCAAGACCCGCAGCCGCTCGGAGGCGGACAAGATCCGCCGAGCCTGCACCCAGCTCTGGATCATGGGACCGGGCGGCTCGGCCTTCGGCACCCCGACGAAGCCGCGCCCCGTGGTCGCGGTCTGGCCGACACTGATCGACCGGGCCGCCGTGACGCAGACCGTCACCGTGATGGAGGCATGAGGATGAGCAGGACACTTTCCGAGATCGCCTATGTGCGCTCTGGCGACAAAGGCGACACGGTGACCATCGGGGTCATCGCCCGCACCCATGCCGACTATTCCGCCGTCAAGCGGAGCGTCACCCCCGACCGGGTGCGTGCCCTGTTCGGCGACTGGGTGCGCGGGCCGGTCCATGTCTATGAAATGGACAACATCGATTCCGTCGTCGTCTACATGGAAGCCGCCCTCGGCGGCGGCGCGACGAGAACGCTGCGGTTGGACCAGACCGGCAAGGCACTGGGAAACGCGATCCTGCGGCTGTCGGTGGAGCCTGGAAACGAATGACGGTGCTGCGTTCCGACGTCATGCCCGACACGGCGGGCTTTCAGGCCAATCTGGCGGCCTTCGCGCTCGCCGAGGCACCCATCGCCGAGGCCCGCGCGGCCATTCTCGCCGGGGCTGAGCGCAGCAAGGCGGGCAAGCTGCCGGTGCGGACCCGGATCGACCGCCTGCTCGATCCCGGCTCGCCCTTCGTCGAGATCGGCCAGTTCGGGGCCTGGGGGATGTACGGCGAAACCATTCCGGCCGCCGGCATCGTGACCGGCATCGGCATGGTCGCCGGGCGTCTCGCGGTCGTCGTGGCGAACGACGCCGGTGTGAAGGGCGGGACCTATTATCCGATCACCATCCGCAAGCACATCCGCGCGCAGCAGATCGCCCGCGAGAACGGCCTGCCCTGCGTCTATCTGGTCGATTCCGGCGGCGCCTTCCTGCCCATGCAGGACGAGATCTTCCCCGACGAGAACCAGTTCGGCACGATCTTCCGCAACATTGCCGAGATGTCGGCGATGGGCTTGCCTCAGATCGCCGCCGTCATGGGATCCTGCACCGCGGGCGGGGCCTATATCCCGGCGATGTGCGACGAGACGGTCATCGTCCGTGGAACCGGGACCATCTTCCTCGGGGGGCCGCAACTGGTGCAGGCCGCGACCGGAGTCGTCGTCGACGCCGAGACCCTCGGCGGGGCCGACCTGCACACCCGTCGCAGCGCCGTCGCCGATCATCTGGCGGAGAACGACGAGCATGCGTTGCGGATCGTGCGCGAGATCTTGGCGCGTGCACCGGGCCGCCGCGCCGCGCCGCCGCCCCATGCCCCCGAAGCACCGCTCTACGATCCGGCCGAACTTCCCGGCTTGATCAACGCCAATCCGCGCGAACCGATCCGGGCGCGCGAGATCCTCGCTCGCCTGCTCGACGGCAGCCGTTTCGAAGAATATCGCGCCCGCTGGGGTGAGACCATTCTGTGTGGCACGGCCGCGATCGGCGGATATCCGGTCGGCGTGCTGATCAATGACGGGGTGCTGTTCTCCGAGAGTGCGCAGAAGGCGACCAACTTCATCGAGATCTGCTCTCAACGGGGCATCCCGCTGCTGTTCTTGCACAACATCAGCGGCTTCATGGTAGGCGAAGAATACGAGGCCGGCGGCATCGCCCGGCACGGGGCGAAGATGGTCAACGCGGTCTCCTGCGCGGCGGTACCGAAGTTCAGCGTGCTGATCGGCGGGAGCTACGGAGCCGGCAACTTCGCCATGTGCGGGCGCGCCTTCGGCCCGAGGCTGATGGCGATGTGGCCGAACGCGCGCACCTCGGTCATGGGAGGCGAGCAGGCCGCGACAGTTCTCGCCCTGGTCCGCGAGGGGCAACTCGAACGGCAGGGCAAGGCCTTTTCCCCCGAGGAACGCGAAGCCTTCCGCGCGCCGATCCTGCAGGATTACGAGCGTTGCAGTCATCCGCTCCATGCCGCGGCGCGCCTATGGGTCGACGGCATCATCACGCCTGGGCAGACCCGCGACTGGCTGGCGCTGGGCTTGGCCATGGCGGCCGGCGCGCCGGCCAGAGAAACCCGTTTCGGCGTCTTCAGGATGTGACCATGTTCGAACGCATACTCATCGCCAATCGCGGCGAGATCGCCTGCCGGATCGCTCGCACCTGCCGCAAGCTCGGGGTCGAATATGTTTCGGTCTTCTCCGAGGCAGACGCCGGTGCGCGTCATCTCGACGGCGCGGCGGCGACGGTCTGCATCGGTCCCGGCCCGGCCAGCGAGAGTTATCTCGCCATCGACCGGCTGATCGAGGCGGCACGGTCGACCGACTGCACCGCGATCCACCCCGGCTACGGTTTCCTGTCGGAGAACGCCGCCTTCGCCCATGCCGTCACGGCGGTGGGACTGGTCTTCATCGGACCGCGCGCGGAAACCATCGAGGCCATGGGCGACAAGGCACGTTCCAAGGCGTTGATGCGGGCCGCCGGCGTGCCGGTCGTTCCCGGCAGCGACGAAGCGAGCGAGGATCTGCGGCGGATCGCCGAACTCGCCGAACTCGCCGGCTATCCCGTGTTGCTGAAACCCACGGGTGGTGGTGGCGGCAAGGGCATGGTGGTGGTCGACGCCCCCGCCGGGCTCGCGACTGCGGCCGAGGCCACGATCCGGCAGGCCCGGGCCAGCTTCGGCGACGGCCGGCTTCTGATCGAGCGTTTCGTGATCGGGCCGCGCCACGTCGAAATCCAGGTCTTCGGCGACGCTCACGGCAACGTGGTGCATCTCTTCGAGCGGGAATGCTCGTTGCAGCGCCGTCACCAGAAGGTCGTGGAAGAGGCGCCGGCCGCCAATCTGCCGGACGCCGTTCGCGTCGCGATGCGGGCGGCGGCGGTGCAGGGCAGCCGCGCCCTCGGCTACCAGAACGCCGGCACCTTCGAATTCATCTTCAGCCCCGAGAGCGGCGAGTTCTTCTTCCTCGAGGTCAACACGCGCCTGCAGGTCGAACATCCAGTGACCGAGGCGATCACCGGGCTCGACCTCGTCGAATGGCAGCTGCGGGTCGCCGCAGGCGAGCCCTTGCCGTTGGCGCAGGAGCGGATCGTTGCCCGAGGACACGCCATGGAGGCTCGAATCTGCGCCGAAGATCCGACGCAGGACTTTCGCCCCGCTCCCGGGAAGATCGGTCGCGTGGCTTGGCCCGAAGGGCTTCGGGTGGATGCGGGCGTCGCGAGCGGCAGCAGCGTGCCCGCCTATTATGATCCGATGATCGCCAAGCTGATCGCTCACGGACCGGATCGCGAGGCGGCGCGCCTTTCGCTCCGGCACGGCCTCCGCGACAGCACGATCACCGGGGTGACCACCAACATCGGGTTTCTCGCCGCTCTCTTGGACGAGCCCGAAGTGGTCGCTTCCGAGGCCGACACCGGTCACATCGGCCGGCGGCTCGCGGCCCTCACCGCGCAGGCCTCGCCCGAGGCCGCGACCGCGGTCGCGGCGGCCCTGCGGCTGCCGCGCGGCGAGCCGGCCGGAGAACGTCCTCAGTCGCCCTGGTACGGCCAAGCCCCCATCGACGGCGGGTTCCACCGCCGATGGCTGGCTCCCGAAGCGCCGTTGGGCCGGATCGCACTGCAGCACGATGACGGCGAGGTCCGAGCCGCCCTTCGCGCGCGCGACCGTGACGAGGCCAGCCTGAAGGTCGGCGACGGCATCTACGACGTCCTCGTCCAGCAGACGGGTGAGGCCGGCGGCATCTGGCGGGGAAAGGTCGGCGGGCGGGTCTGGTCGGCGGTGACCCGAGGCGGCACCACCGATGTCCTGGTGGACGGCTGGCGCGAGACCTTCGCCGACCCGGACGACGAAGGCGATCGGCATTCCGGGGGGCACGGGGCGGCTCGCGCGCCCTTGCCGGGCGTGGTTTCCGTGGTGGCGGTTTCCGTCGGCGACACGGTTCGGCGCGGACAGATCCTCGCCACGGTCGAGGCCATGAAGATGGAAAATCAGGTGCTCGCGTCGACGGACGGAACCGTCGTCGAGATCGACTGTCGGCCGGGAATGACGGTGACCTCGGGTCAGATTCTCGTCCGAATCGCGGTGCCCGAAGACGGGATGACCTGAGATGGCCGTTTCGGGAACCGACGACATCGGGCTGTTCACGCCGTTGCGCCTGCGCGACGTGGTGCTGCCGAACCGCATCGCCGTTTCCCCGATGTGCCAATACTGCGCCGTGGACGGGTTGGCGGACGACTGGCATCTGGTGCATCTCGGTCGCTTCGCCATCGGCGGTGCGGGACTGGTGATGGTCGAGGCCACCGCGGTCGAGGCACGCGGCCGGATCAGCCATGGTGATCTCGGCCTCTACGACGACGCTCAGATCGCCCCGTTGCGGCGCATCGCCTCTTTTCTGCGCCATTGCGGTTCGGTGCCGGGGATCCAGCTCGGCCACGCCGGACGCAAGGCTTCGATGCAGCGCGCCTGGCGTGGCAACGGGCCGCTCACCGCAGAGGATCATGCGCGTGGGGATCTCCCCTGGCCGGTGATCGGCCCATCTTCCCTGGCCGCCGCCGAGGGCTGGCCGCTGCCGCGGGAAATGACGCAGGACGACGTCGCGGCGGTGACCCGGGCCTGGGTCGCTGCCGCGGAACGGGCGGATCGAGCCGGATTCGATGTTCTCGAGGTACATGCGGCGCACGGCTATCTGTTGCATTCCTTCCTGTCGCCGTTGTCGAACCGGCGCGGGGACGATCTCGGAGGCGACTTCGCGAACCGGGTCCGCTTCCTGTTGCAGGTCGTGCGCGCCGTGCGGCGGGTCTGGCCCGCCGGAAAGCCGCTCTTCGTCCGGGTCTCCCGGGCCGGCGGCATGGAGGGGGGCTCGAGCCCCGAGGGTTCCCTCCGCCTCGCTCTGCTGCTCTACGCCGAGGGCGTCGATCTGATCGATTGCTCGTCGGGGGGCCTCGCCACGTCCGCCACCGCACCGGGCGTGCAGGAGCTGCCGCGAGAGCCGGGCTTTCAGATCCCCTTCGCCGCTGCCATCCGCGAGCGGACGGGCGGACCCGTCATGGCCGTCGGCCTGATCCTCGACGCCGAATTCGCCGAGGCCACCGTGAGGAACGGCCGGGCCGACGTCGTGGCGATCGGGCGAGGCGCGCTGGACGATCCGAACTGGCCCGAACATGCCCGTAGAAAACTCGTGCCTCAGACCGAGGGAACGACCATCCCGCCACAAGTCGGCTGGTGGATGATCCGTTGGCTTCGGCTCCTCCGGCGGTTCCGCCCGATCTGAGGGGCCGTGTCACACAGCTTGGAAAGGTCCGATCCCATGAGCGCCCCCGACGATACGCACGATGTCGACACCCTGGCGGCGACGGCGGCGAAGCTCGTGGAGCTGTTGAGGTTGCGGACCTTGCCGGTCGGTCTGAAGCTCTTCGCCGACGTCGAAGCGATGATGGGTATTCCCGGCATTCGCACACCGCCGCGGGGCAAGCGCTTCTCGACTTGCCAACTGATCACGCAGTCGCGCTACAACGGCACGACCCTCGGCATCGTCCACGACAACCTGCTGCCCAACTCGAACTGCGGTGGTGTGATCGGGCTGAACCAGCCCGGAGAAAACTACCTGTCCGGCGCCAAGATGGACGGCGTGTGGTTCGACAACCGAGCGGCGGCGCGGGCGCATCAGGCCGAGATGCCACGCGTGCCGGCCGGGCGCTACCACGGAATGGTAGTCTCGCCGCTGCGGGGCGCGAGGCTCGATCCGCCCGATATCTGCCTGTTCTACGCGACACCCGGCCAGATGATCCTGTTCGTGAACGGACTGCAGCGCAGGACCTACCGCCGCTACGACTTCACGATCACCGGTGAGAGCGCCTGCGCCGACAGTTGGGGGCGAGCGCTGGCGACGGGCGAAACCAGCATTTCGATCCCCTGTTACGCGGAACGACGCTTCGGCGGCGTGGCCGACGACGAATTGCTGATCGCCTTACCCGTCGCGGAATTGGTCGCCGGTGTGGACGGGCTCATCGGGCTGCACGAGGCCGGGCTGCGCTATCCGATCGTGCCCTACGGAATCTCCATCGATCCCGAGGACGGCTTGCGGGTCAGCTATGCTCCGAGAAGTCGAGCGCCGGATTGAAGCGTGAGGTCACAGTGGCAAACACACGTCTGATGAGCGACCTTCCCGAGCGCGATGCGATGGAATTCGACGTCGTGATCGTCGGCGCGGGTCCTGCGGGGCTGTGCGCGGCGATCCGGCTGAAGGAGATCGCCGCCGAGAAGGGGCAGGAGATCTCGGTCGTGGTGCTGGAGAAGGGCTCCGAGGTCGGCGCCCACATCCTGTCGGGCGCCATCGTCGATCCGATCGCCGTCGACAAGCTCTTCCCCGACTGGCGCGACGATCCGACCCATCCGTTCAGGACCCCCGTCACCGACGACCACTTCCAGGTCCTCGGCCCCGCCAGCGCCCTCACCCTGCCGAACTTCATGATGCCCAAGCTCATGAACAACCACGGCAACTACATCGTCTCCCTCGGCAACGTCTGCCGCTGGCTCGCCGCCAAGGCGGAGGCGCTGGGCGTCGAGATCTATCCGGGCTTCGCCGCCTCGGAAGTGCTCTATGACGACGAAGGCCGGGTGGTCGGCGTCGCCACCGGCGACATGGGCGTCGGCCGCGACGGTCAGCCGAAGGACAGCTTCACCCGCGGCATGGAACTGCGCGCCAAGTACACGCTGATCGGCGAGGGTGTGCGCGGTTCGCTCGCCAAGCAGCTGATCGCCAAGTACGCCCTCGACAAGGATTCCGATGTTCCGAAGTTCGGCATCGGCATCAAGGAGCTGTGGCAGATCGACCCGAAGAAGAGCAAGCCGGGCCTCGTCCGTCACTCCTTCGGTTGGCCGCTCGACCTCAAGACCGGTGGCGGATCCTTCCTCTACCACATGGGCGACGACCAGATCGTCGTCGGCTTCGTGGTCCATCTCAACTACCAGAACCCGCACCTCTCCCCCTTCGAGGAGTTCCAGCGGTTCAAGACTCATCCGGCGATCCGCGACGTGTTCGAGGGCGGCAAGCGTCTCGCCTACGGCGCGCGCGCGATAACCGAGGGTGGATATCAGTCCGTGCCGAAGCTGACCTTCCCGGGCGGCGCGCTGATCGGCTGCTCGGCCGGCTTCG
>CALMYM010000160.1 GCA_937873675.1 uncultured Alphaproteobacteria bacterium
AAGCTTGACATGGGGCCCGCCATGTTCCGCGACTACGTCAACCGCTACGCCACGCCCTTCACCACCGGCCTCTTCGTCGTGTCGCTGGTCTCCGGCGTCTTCCTGTTCTTCCACGTCGGCACCGCCGCCTTCCGCGGCATGCACGAGTGGCTGAGCATGGTGCTGATCATCCCCTTCGTGCTGCACGTGTGGAAGAACTGGCCGCCGATGCTGAGCTATCTGAAGCGCGGCTGGCTGATCTGGCCGCTCGGCGTGTCGCTCGTCGCTGCGCTCGGCTTCGCCGCGACCGGCATCTTCGAACTCGGCGGCGTCGGCGGCAATCCGCAGGCGGCGATGTTCCAGGCGATCGGCAACGCCCGCATCGCCGATCTCGAGCCGATCCTCAAGATCTCGTCGCAGGAGATCGACGCGCGTCTGGAGCGGGTGGGGCTGACCGGCGTGTCGCACGACTCCACCCTGATGGCGGCCGCCAAGGCCGGCGGCAAGGAAGGCCGCCACGTCGTCTTCTCGGTGATCCTGCCGCACTGAGCGGCCACACAGATATTCTATTCAAACATTTCGTTCGAATACAGAAGACCCATACGCGGTCTCTGTATTCGAATGATAGTGCTGTGAACTCTATCCTGCCTGCATGTCTCGATATTCATCGTCAGCGGAATATGTAATATCCCGATTTCGGTCGAACCATCTCTATTGCAAGCAGAGTCCGCCCAATTACTTACTGCTGTAGTCCTCCGCCGCCGGGCTCTCGCATCTTGCAGAAAACGAAACCCTGCGAGTGGGACAATTGAAAGAGACGTCCTGCGGCGGATGGCATGACCGAAACCTCGTTCATTGAGAGTTGCATTCAAATAATGGTCAGAGAATATAGTGTGGCGTGTAGCAGGTCAATAATTAGTAAATATCCCATGTTTGAATTTCCTCAAAGTCGTTTATGGGACGGGGCAGGTGTTTGGCCTCCAATATAGTTCAGCTGCCGTGTAAGGTAAAACTGGGTCATCTGTTGATGCGTGGGCCGGTATATCGTTTATAGAATATTGGTACATATTGCCGTCCAAAGGATATTGTGCATGCATTAGGCAGAGCCTTACTACGTAACCTTCCGTTGTTTTTGCGTATATATCAATTCCGATGCTTGGCATCAGTGCAACCCAAGCATAAGTATCTTCCGTTTTTCTTACACTTTGTATCATAATGGAGACTTCAATTTCAGCTGATGCGGGTATTTCTGCTCTATGCGAGTATTTTATATAGTCAGTCTCTTCTGTTACAATGAGTGCTTGGCCGCTATCCGTATTTCCGAGCAGCTTTGCGTAATCACAGCTACCAACCTTGAACATCAAAAGCTTTTCGTATTCCCTACATAGTTGCAATTGCGATTTTTCAACAAACGCCTCTACGTCGTATGAAATTGTATCTTTCGAAACATTCTTCAATCTATAGTTAATTTCCTGTAATAAGATGAGAAAATCACCTTTTTTGCAGCTGTCAATTTGCTCAGCCGTTGGTTTCTTTAATGAAAATGTCATAATTGAATTGTTTCTGATGATTTTGTATTTTCTAATGCTGTCGCGAATATATTCGTACCAATTATTTGGTAATTCTTTGTGAAAAAAGGAGTCCAATGTATTATTTGATATTTTCTCCATCATTACTGCGGAATAGTCTTTAAAATCGGCTAGAGTTTTGTTTCTTTCTTCTGCTGCCTTTAATTCAACAGCCCACCTAATAAACGCCGCAACAAAGAATGAAATGCCAATATCCCTAATAATGTGACTTAAGAAATTGCCTATCCAATGGATAATTCCATAAAAAACTTGTTTTGCTTCAGATATGTTTTCGCTAGTGGCGGCTTTCGCAGATAGTTCAGAAAGTATGTCTAAAACAAAATAGGCAGTTAAGAAGCCGATGCCCCAGAATATTAACTTCCTGTTGCTTTCAAATAGAAATTGAGCAGCAAGTTCTATCTTCGATCTTTCCATTTCTTTGGCCGGCTGTTCCATTGTTCGCTCAGTCTGGTTGTTCGAATTCGGTATCGTGACGGGTATATCGTTCAAACGCAACCAAAATTAGCGACTTGCGGCACCTCACACCGCGATGCGGTTGCGCACCTCTTCCGGATCGACCTCGTCCTTGGTGCCGGCGATCACCACCTCGCCGCGGTCGAGCACGGCGTAGCGGTCGGCGAGTTCGCGGGCGAAGTCGAAATACTGTTCGACCAGCAGGATCGCCATGGTGCCCTTGGCGCGCAGGAACTCGAGGGCGCGGCCGATGTCCTTGATGATCGACGGCTGGATGCCTTCCGTCGGCTCGTCGAGGACGAGGAGGCGGGGGCGGGTGACCAAAGCGCGACCGATGGCGAGTTGTTGCTGCTGGCCGCCGGAAAGGTCGCCGCCGCGCCGGCGCAGCATGTCCTTGAGCACGGGGAAGAGGTCGTAGACCTCGTCGGGGACGACGCGCTCGGAGCGGGGCAGGGCGGCGAAGCCGGTCTGGAGGTTCTCCTCGACGGTGAGGAGCGGGAAGATCTCACGGCCCTGGGGGACGAAGGCGATGCCGTGGCGGGCGCGGTCGTAGGGCGGGCTGCGGCCGAGGTCGCGGCCTTCCCATTCGATCGAGCCTGCGGTGATCGGCTGATGGCCGGTGATGGCGCGCAGGAGCGAGGTCTTGCCGACGCCGTTGCGGCCGAGCACGCAGGAAATCTCGCCGACGTGGGCCTCGACCGAGACGCCGCGGAGCGCCTGGGCGGCGCCGTAGTAGAGATCGATGTTCGAGACTTTCAGCATCGTCGTCGTTCCTTCCGCGAGGCGGGGCCTCGGGCGTTCCAAGTTCCCCGGAGAGGTCCAGCCCCCCCCCTCCCTGGCCCTCCCCCTCGAGGGGGGAGGGGATATGCGTGGCGGCGTCGGCCCACGACGTCGATCGGTTCGGTCGGGGCGTTGCTGCGAATGCGACGCCGGTCGGTGTCGAGTTCGCTCCTCCATCGTTCCCTCCCCCCTGGAGGGGGAGGGACAGGGAGGGGGGGGAGCCACACGGCACGACACTCGATGTCGCGCAGTCCGGCCCTACCGAAGCGAATGCCGACGTCCGATCCTCACCGCCCCAGGTAGACTTCGATGACCCGCGGGTCGTTGGCCACGTGGTCGATCGAGCCCTCGGAGAGCACGCCGCCTTCGTGCAGCACCGTCACCTTGACGCCGAGCTCGCGGACGAAGGCCATGTCATGTTCGACCACCACCACCGACTTGCCGCTCTCGTGGATCCGGCGCAACAGGGCGGCGGTCTCCATGGTCTCGGCGTCGGTCATGCCGGCGACCGGTTCGTCGACGAGCAGGAGCTTCGGCTCCTGGGCGAGCAACATGCCGATCTCCAGCCACTGCTTCTGGCCGTGGGAGAGGTTCTTGGCGAGATCCGAGCGCCGTGCCGTCAGCTTGATGGTGGCGAGCAGCTCGTCGATGCGGGCGGCCTCGGTGCCGGAGAGGCGATGGAACAGGGTGGCGAAGGGGCCGCGATCGGACTTCAGCGCCAGATAGAGATTGTCCTCCACAGTGTGGCTCTCGAAGACCGTCGGCTTCTGGAACTTCCGGCCGATGCCGAGCTCGGCGATGGTCGCCTCGTCGAGCTTGGTCAGGCCGATCGAGCCGCCCTCGAAGGAGACTTCGCCCTCGTCGGGACGGGTCTTGCCGGTGATGCAGTCCATCATCGTGGTCTTGCCGGCGCCGTTGGGGCCGATGATGGCGCGCATCTCGCCCGGCTCGATGGTCAGCGACAGGCCCTTCAGCGCCTTGAAGCCGTCGAACGAGACCTTGACGTCGTCGAGATAGAGGAGCGCGTTGGCGGCGAGCACTTCGGTCATGGGATGCTCCTGGGCGCTGGG
>CALMYM010000161.1 GCA_937873675.1 uncultured Alphaproteobacteria bacterium
CGACATGACCAGGCGCGGCACCGGGACGGGGGGGTGCAAGCCGAGGCGGGCCCCCCCGCCGGCCGCGACCGCCACCCCGCAACCCGCAGCCGAGAAGCCGGACACGGCGAAAGCCGCCGCAACGGATGCGAAGACGACCACGCCGCCGCATCGGCCCGCCACGGCGAAGGACGAGCCGAAACCTCCGGTCACGCCGCCGACCCCGGTCGCCGCGAAGGTGCCCGCGTCGCCGGCACCGAGCGAGCTGCGCAGCACCATCGACACGCCGCCGGCCACCGCCCACGCCGGCGAAGCGCCGTCCGTCGCCGCACCGAAGCCGACCGATACCGCCACGTCGCGCGACGAGACCCCCGGGCATGCGCCCGAGATCGCCGCGAAGCCGACCCCCGAAATGCCGGTGACCGCGAAACCCGCGACCGTCACCAGCGCGCCGAAGCCGGGTTCCGCTCCGACCTCGGTCGTCACCGTCGCCCCGCCGGCGACCCCGAAGAAGCCGACGAAGATCCCCGAGCCGCGTCCCAAGGACGCCGCGCCGTCGCTCGCCGGTGGTCCGGGCGCGGCGGCCCACGCCGAGAGCCGCGACTTCGCCGACCGTCTCGCCGCCGTGCGTCGCGAGGAAGGACGACGTCTGCGCGCCGCCCCGCCGCCGATCGAGGATGACGAGGTCGTGGTCGTGCCGCGTCGCGGTTGGTCGATCTTCCCCTCCTTCGAAGACGAAGCTCCCGCCCGCCCGGTGCTGCGTCCCTTCGAGGCCCCGCCGCGCGTCGCCGAACGGCCGGTCTCCCACTCCAACTGCCACTTCCACGCCTGGCCGACCGAGGAGATGGAGTTCCATCGCGACGTCCAGTGCCACTGGCACCGCAACGCCCGCGACACCAGCCTGCGCTACGTGCGCTGAGGCGCCGCTCACGGCACGAAGAGACCCGCCCGAGGACACTCGGGCGGGTCTCTTCTTTCGCGGCGTCGCGGCGTCTCGCGAGATCAGAACTTCGTCCGCGCCCGCATCGCCTGGGCGAGGGTGCCGTCGTCGAGATGATCGAGTTCGCCGCCGACCGGCACGCCGTGGGCGAGACGGGTGACGGCGATCTCGCGCCCCTCGTCGGCGAGATGGCCGAGCTGGTCGGTGATGTAATGGGCCGTGGTCTGGCCCTCGACCGTGGCGTTCATCGCCAACACCACCTCGCGGATGCCGCCCTGCCGACAACGCTCGACCAGCGCCGCGATGGTGAGATCGCCCGGGCCGATGCCGTCGAGCGGCGACAGCACGCCGCCGAGCACGTGGTACTTGGCGTCGATCGCCCCGGCCCGCTCCAGCGCCCACAGATCCGACACGTCCTCGACCACCACCAGCACCGAGCCGTCGCGGCCGGCGTCGCGGCACACCGTGCACGGCTCCACCGTGTCGACGTTGCCGCAGATCGAGCACACCCCGACCTTGTCGAGCGCCGCCTGGAAGGCGGCGGTGAGCGGCGCGAGCAGGCTCTCCTTCTTCTTGACCAGATGCAGCGCGGCGCGGCGCGCCGAGCGCGGCCCGAGCCCCGGCAATTTGCCGAGCAACTGGATCAACCGCTCGATTTCGGCGCCGGCGACGTGTCTGGCCATGCGGTTTCTTCCTTCGACTGCGATTCGGGGTCGGGCCGATTTATACCGCACACGCCCCGGAACGCCGCGAATTCCTCGCCATCCGCCCAACCGAACCGTCACCGGCCTCGAACGTACCAGCGGGTACGCCCGTACCGCGCCGATTACTGGAGACACCCAAGTCGTCGCTTCGACGAAATCGATTCGAACCGACGGCGACGACGTTTCGTCAACACTTCGGTAACGAATTCGGCGCACCATCTCCTGGAGATCAACGGAAGAGGAGCCCGTATGAACCTTTCGAAATCCTTCGGGAACGAGGTCGTGGACGGACTCTCCGAGGCCGCCTCCGCGCGCCCACCCGAGCGGATCGTCGACCATCGACAGGACGGCCCCGCCCGCTTCTGGGCGGACCCGCCACCGGGTCGCGACCGGATCGCCCGATGACGGCGATCCACAGGGACAGAACACCAGGCCGGCTCGGCACCCCCGAGCCGGCCTTCTTCGTTTCGCTGCGAGGTGCGACGCGCCGAGCGTCGCCGATCCCCGCGTCCGCGGCACGCCACCCCGGCGTTCGGCGCGGTTGATGTCGCTCTCCCGAACCCCTATTCGTGTGGCCCTTCGCGGCGCGGGCCGACCGGCACCACCGTCCGCGAGGCCGAGGAGAAAGAGTGGAATGAACGACGCGCGCTGCGACACGTCGGGGACCGAGGTCGTCGAACACGCCATCCCGGTGCGGGTCTACTGGGAGGACACCGACGCCGGCGGCATCGTCTACCATGCCTCCCACGTTCGCTTCTTCGAGCGCGGCCGCACCGAATTCCTGCGTGCCCTCGGCCTGTCGCAGACCGACCTCGCCCAGGACGGACCGGGCCTGCTCTTCGCCGTCCGCCGCATGGAGATCGACTATCTCAAGGCGGCCCGGCTCGACGACCTGCTCACCGTCACCACCCGCGTCTGCGGCATGGGCGGCGCACGCATGACCATGAAGCAGACGCTGACCCGCGGCGACGAGATCATCGCCACCGCCGTGGTGATCGTCGTCGGTATCACCCGCGAGGGACGCGCCCGGCGCATCCCCGGTCGGTTCCGCATCCTGGTCGGCCATCCCGCCGAACCCGACGACGACGTTGCCGCACCGCGAGAAACGTAACCGTTTCTTAACCTTGACAATGGCTTGCTGGCGGATGCGAAGGCTCTGCGGAGCCCTCGTTTGGTCATATTCGGTGGGCAGAAGATCTCTCGCGGAGATCGGGGCCGGAGGATGCGGAAACGCTCACGCCCGTCGGAACGGTCGAAGGCCGATTCGCGTGACCCGCACCGAGAGCGGGTGACACGCGGATCTCGCTCGACCGCCGCGGATCGGCTTCGCCTCGTCCCCGTCGAGATCCACATCCCTCGTCTCGCCGCGCCCGCGGCGTCGCTCGCGCCGCGCCCGGCGACAAGGAACCGGATTCATGAACGCTGATGTCGCCCAGGTGGCGCTCGCCGCCCCGAACGCCTCGATCTCGCTCCTGACGTTGTTCTGGTCGGCCCATGTCGTCGTCAAACTGGTGATGGCCGGCTTGTTCCTCGCCTCGGTATGGTGCTGGGCGATCATCGTCGACAAGGTGATCCTGTTCCTGCGCACCCGCCGCCAGATGGACCATTTCGAACAGGTCTTCTGGTCGGGTCAGAGCCTCGAGGAGCTCTATCGGACGCTGTCGGCGCGCGACAACCGCGGCATGCCCGCCCTGTTCGTCGCCGCCATGCGCGAATGGAAGCGCTCGCACGAGAGCGGCCGCCCGGCGATCGGATCCCTGCAGCAGCGCATCGACAAGGTGATGGACGTCACCATCAACCGCGAGGTCGATCGCTTCAATTCCAACCTGCTGGTGCTCGCCACCATCGGCGCCTCCGGCCCGTTCATCGGCCTCTTCGGCACCGTCTGGGGCATCATGACCGCCTTCCAGGGCATCGCGGCGTCCAAGAACACCTCGCTCGCGGTCGTCGCGCCGGGCATCGCCGAGGCGCTCTTCGCCACCGCCATCGGCCTCGTCGCCTCGATCCCGGCGGTCATCGCCTACAACAAGCTCTCCTCCGACGCCGGCGCGCTCGGCGGCCGGCTCGAGGCCTTCGCCGACGAGTTCTCCGCCATCCTGTCGCGCCAGATCGACGAACGGCACGCGGCCTGAGCGCGAAAACGGGGAGATCGGATCATGGGCATGGCGGTCGGAGGAGCCGGAGGCTCCGGTGGACGGCGAGGACGCAGGTCGCGGATGCGCCGCGGCCCCATCGCCGACATGAACATGACGCCGTTCATCGACGTCATGCTGGTGCTGCTGATCATCTTCATGGTGGCGGCGCCGATGATGACCGTCGGCGTCCCCGTCGACCTGCCGGAGACCCGCGCCAAGGCGATGGAGGGTCAGACCCAGCCGGTCACCGTGTCGGTCGACGGCCAGGGCCGCATCTTCATCATGGACGCCGAGCTGAAGCTCGACGACCTCGTTCCCAAGCTTCAGGCGATCGCCAAGAACGGGGTGGAGGAGCGCATCCTGGTGCGCGGTGACCGCACCACCGACTACGGCACCATCCTGCGCGTCATGGGCCGGCTCAACGACGCCGGCTTCAAGAAGATCGGCCTCGTCTCGCTGCCCGAGACGGCCTCTCGGTGAGGAGC
>CALMYM010000162.1 GCA_937873675.1 uncultured Alphaproteobacteria bacterium
GATCGGCACGCGGCACATGGGGTTGTCCACGCCGAGGTGCTTGCCCCGCTTGGTCAGCACGATGCCGAGCGCGCGCGACGCCTCCTCCGCGTCGCGGAAGAACAGCTCGTAGAAGTCGCCCATCCGGTAGAACAGCAGGCAGTCCGGATTGGCCGCCTTGATCTCGATGTACTGCTCCATGACGGGCGTCGGGCGCAGGTCGGAGACGTCGCGGGCCGTCGGATCGGACATGAGGGGAGAGCTCTCGGGGAGGGCGCGAGGGTGGGGAGGACGGGAAGAACCTTACCAGATGGCGCGCGCCACGCGACCCGCGTGATCCCCTCGGCTTCCGCCTTTCCACGGCGAAGCGGCGTCGGAACGCGAGAAACCGCCTCTCGAGACCAAGGACGCATGCGATTCGATCGATTCGCCCGCCGTGCCGCGCTTGAGCGGCGGCCCCCGCGCGACTATGGTCCTCTCCCCTTCGCCGAGACGTGAGTTCGAGAAGATCCGTGGCGCGGACCTCGCCGCCGCGACGCGTCTCTCACCTTTCGGGCGACAAGACCCGCGCGAGAACGCGGCCGTGGAGTGAGACATGGACCTGAACGACAAGCCCTCGGGCAAGACCCGCCTCGCCGTCACCGACCAGGAGGCGCTGCAGTTCCACGCCCAGGGCAAGCCCGGCAAGCTCGAGGTGGTGCCGACCAAGCCGATGGCCACCCAGCGCGACCTGTCGCTCGCCTATTCGCCGGGCGTCGCCGTTCCGGTCCGCGCCATCGCCGACGATCCGTCGAAGGCCTACGACTACACCTCCAAGGGCAACCTCGTCGCCGTCATCTCCAACGGCACCGCGATCCTCGGCCTCGGCAACCTCGGCGCGCTGGCGTCGAAGCCGGTGATGGAGGGCAAGGCGGTCCTGTTCAAGCGCTTCGCCGACGTCGATTCGATCGATCTCGAGGTGGCGACCGAGGACGTCGAAGAGTTCATCGGCGCGGTGCGTTACCTCGGGCCCTCCTTCGGCGGCATCAACCTCGAGGACATCAAGGCCCCCGAGTGCTTCATGATCGAGAGCCGTCTGCGCGAGCTGATGGAGATCCCGGTCTTCCACGACGACCAGCACGGCACCGCGATCATCTCCGCCGCCGGCATCATCAACGCCCTGCACCTGACCGGCCGCAAGATCTCCGAGGCCAAGCTCGTCTGCAACGGCGCCGGCGCCGCCGGCATCGCCTGCATCGAGCTGGTCAAGGCGATGGGCTTCCGCGCCGAGAACGTCGTCCTCTGCGACACCAAGGGCGTGGTCTTCAAGGGCCGCACCGAGGGCATGAACCAGTGGAAGTCGGCCCACGCGGTGGAGACCGAGGCGCGCAGCCTTGCCGACGCGGTGAAGGGCGCCGACATCTTCTTCGGCCTCTCCGCCAAGGGGGCGCTCACCCCCGAGATGGTCACCTCGATGGCGCCGCAGCCGATCATCTTCGCCATGGCCAACCCGGATCCCGAGATCACGCCGGAAGAGGCCCATGCGGTGCGCCCCGACGCCATCGTCGCCACCGGCCGTTCCGACTATCCGAACCAGGTCAACAACGTCCTCGGCTTCCCCTACATCTTCCGCGGCGCCCTCGACGTGCGCGCCACCACGATCAACGAGGAGATGAAGATCGCCGCCGCCGAAGCGCTCGCCGCGTTGGCGCGTGAGGACGTGCCGGACGAGGTGGCCGCCGCCTATCGCGGCGTGCGCCCGAAGTTCGGCCCGCAGTACATCATTCCCGTCCCCTTCGACCCGCGTCTGATCTCCGAGATCCCGGCGGCGGTCGCCAAGGCGGCGATGGAATCGGGCGTCGCCCGCCGGCCGATCGTCGACATGGAGGCCTATCGCCAGAGCCTCTCGGCCCGCCGCGACCCGGTCGCCGGCACGCTGCAGCGCATCTTCTCCAAGCTCAAGGCCGAGCCGAAGCGCGTCGTCTTCGCCGAAGGTGAAGAAGAGCAGGTGATCCGCGCCGCCTCCTCCTTCGTCAACCAGGGCCTCGGCACCGCCATCCTGGTCGGCCGCGAGGATCGCATCGCCGCTGCGGTGAAGGCGTCCGGCATCGACCTGCCGGAGGGCGTCGAGATCGCCAACGTGCTCACCGCCGAGCGCATCAAGGCCTATTCCGATCACCTCTACGACCGGCTGCAGCGCAAGGGCTTCCTCTATCGCGACTGCGCCCGCTTCGTCCTCGATCGCAACGTCTTCGCCGCTTCGATGGTGGCGCTCGGCGACGCCGACGCCATGGTGTCGGGCTCGACCCGCCACTTCACCTCGGTGCTCAACGACGTCCGCCGCGTCATCGACGCCCGCCCGGCTCACCGGGTCATCGGCCTGTCGCTGATCGTCGCCCGCGGTCGCACCGTGCTGGTCGCCGACACCGCCATCACCGAGCTGCCGAACGGCGAGGAACTGGCCGACATCGCCGAGGAAGCCGCCGGCGCCGCCCGCCGTCTCGGCTACGAGCCGCGCGTCGCCTTCCTCGCCTATTAGAACTTCGGCCAGCCGCCGGGCGAACGCACCGCCTTCGTCCGCGAGGCGGTGGAGATCCTCGACCGTCGCCACGTCGACTTCGAATACGACGGCGAAATGTCGGCCGACGTCGCCCTCGATCCGGAGCGCATGGCGGCCTATCCGTTCTGCCGCTTGAAGGGTCCGGCCAACGTCCTGGTCATGCCGGCCTTCCACGCCGCCTCGATCACCTCGGGCGCGCTGCGTGTGCTCGGCGGCGCGACGGTCATCGGCCCGCTGCTGGTCGGTCTCGACAAGCCGGTCCAGCTCGTCCCGCTCGGCGCCCGCGACAGCGACCTCGTCAACATGGCCGCCCTCGCGGCGTATGATGTGAATGGGTGAATGGCGGTTCCCCCCTCACCCACGGAGACGGGTGAACGCGGACGTCCGGCGGACGTCCGCGAGCCACGAACGCCCCGAGCCGTGCGAGGGGCCGGAACGAGGAGGGGTTCGGGCCGCATCGCGCCGGGACGAAACGCCCGGCCGTCTCACGGTCGGGCGGGAGGGGTGCCGGCCCCGGATTCATCCGGCCGTCTCACGGCCGGGCCGGACGGCGAGCGTTCGAGCCGTTGGCTGTTTCTCGGCCGCCTACGGTGACGATCCCGGAGGCCGCCGGCGCCCTCAGCCCGGCTTCGGCTGCGACCGGGTCTCGGCCGTCGCCTCGCGTTGCGCCTCTTCCAGATCGAGTTCGTCCTCGGCCTTGATGTCGTGCAGGAACACCTTCGATTCTTCGGAGAAGTAGCTGCGGATCGGCCCGGCCAACGCCACCACCAGGGCGATGAAGACGACGACGCCGATGACGAGGAACGCGAGGTCGGACATGGGCTCTCCTCCTCCTCGGGCGGCGAGGGAGCATCGCCGGTGCCACCCGAGACCATGATGCGCCGCGTGGTTCCGTCGGCGCCTTCCATCTGAAATCTAGCGCGATTTCCGCTTCGGTGCAGGATGGGAACCTTGCGGAGGGCGTGAAACGACGAACGGCGAACCCGAGGGTCCGCCGTTCGCCGGATATCGCGTGTCTTCGATGGCCGGGTGCGTCGGTACCTCCGGCCTTCGATATCAGTGAGCCCCGCCGGACTTCTTGGCCATCAGTCCGTCGCCGGTGAAGGCGAGGATCACCACGAAGGCGGCCGCGACGGCGGTGAGCAGGCCGATGATCAGGGCCGGGTAGCCCCACACGACGACGGACGCGACGAAGGCGACGACAACCGCCGCGAGCAAGAGAGCGAGCATGGTTTCCTCCTCGGGAACGGCCGCCTCGGGCGCGACGAAATCGTTCCCGAGCGACACCGTCCGTGCCTCTCGGTTCCCCCGTCGCTCCGCACCGGGATGGCGGGCGGCGCGACCTGATAGGCGGTTACGTATTTCGGCGTAAGGGGTCCGATGGTCGCAGGCCGAGGTCACGATCGGGAAATTTCCGTCTCTCGGGAAAGATCCGCGATGGAAAGCCACACGACGGAGGGCTATTTTCCCCCGCGTCGCAATTCGAGTTTCGGCCGCGCCGTCGCGCCGCCCCCGGGGAGAAGCGAAAGACCGATGGCCGCGCCGGAGCGTCTCGCAGGACTGATCGATGCCGACGATCTGCGTCGTCGGCTCTCCGCTCTGGTCGCGGAAGGGACGGACGGCGGCAATCCCGCGGTCCGCGCCAAGGCTCTGGCGATCCTGAAGGAGGTGCGGCTCGAAGCCCGCGACCGCATCCAGGAGATGCTGCTCGCCGACAAGCGCGGCGTGCTCTGCGCCGAAAGGCTCAGCCACGTCCAGGACGAACTGATCCGGGTGATCTACGACTTCGCCGTCGCTCACGTCTATCCGGTGACCAACCGCTCCTCGGCCGAGCGCATGTCGGTCGCCGCGGTCGGCGGCTACGGCCGCGCCACCCTGGCGCCGGGCTCCGACATCGATCTGCTCTTCATCCTGCCCTACAAGCAGACACCGTGGGGCGAGAGCGTCGTCGAGTACATCCTCTACATGCTGTGGGATCTCGGCCTGAAGGTCGGCCACGCCACCCGCAACGTCGAGGAGTGCATCCGCCTGTCACGGTCGGATCTGACCATCCGCACCGCCATCCTCGAGGCGCGCTACATCTGGGGCGACCGGCCGCTCTTCGACGAGTTGGAGATGCGCTTCGATCGCGACGTGGTGCAGGGAACCGGCCGCGACTACATCGCCGCCAAGCTCGCCGAGCGCGACGAACGCCACAAGCGCCAGGGCATGAGCCGCTATCTGGTCGAGCCCAACATCAAGGAGGGCAAGGGGGGCCTGCGCGATCTGCAGACGCTGTTCTGGATCGCCAAGTACTTCTACCGGGTGAAGGATGCCCGCGATCTGATCGCCGCCGACGTCTTCTCACGCGCCGAATACCGCCGCTTCGAGCGCTGCGACGACTTCCTCTGGGGCGTGCGCTGCCACATGCACTTCGCCACCAACCGGGCCGAAGAGCGCCTCTCCTTCGATCTCCAGCGCGAGATCGCCGCCCGCCTCGGCTACCAGGACAAGGCCGGATTGCGCGCGGTCGAGCGCTTCATGAAGCACTACTTCCTCTTCGCCAAGAGCGTCGGCGACCTGACCCTGATCTTCTGCGCCGCGCTGGAGGAGGAACACGTCAAACAGGCGCCGGTGCTCAACCGTTTCTTCGGCCGCTTCACCCGCCGCCGCAAGCCCAAGGGCAGCGGCGAGGCCTTCGTCGTCGACCACGCCCGCATCAACGTCGCCGACGACGAGGTGTTCGAGCGCGATCCCTGCAATCTGATCCGCATCTTCCACGAAGCCGATCGCAACAATCTCGATTTCCATCCCGACGCGTTGCAGCTGATCACCCGCTCACTGCGGCTCGTCGACGATCGTCTGCGCGAGGACGAGGCCGCCAATCGCCTGTTCCTCGAACTCGTCGCCTCCCGTCACGATCCCGAGCGCGTCCTGCGCCGCATGAACGAGACCGGCGTCCTCGGCCGTTTCGTCCCGGAATTCGGGCGGATCGTGGCGATGATGCAGTTCAACATGTACCACCACTACACCGTCGACGAGCATCTCCTGCGCTCGGTCGGCGAGTTGGCGGCGATCGAGAAGGGCGCGATCGCCGACGAGGTGCCGCTCGCCACCGAACTCTTCCCCGGCATCCAGAACCGCAAGGTGCTCTATGTCGCGACCTTCCTCCACGACATCGCCAAGGGTCGTCCGGAGGACCACTCGCTCTTCGGCGGCATCATCGCGCGACGCCTGTGCCCGCGGTTCGGCCTCGGCGCCGCCGAGACCGAGACGGTCGCCTGGCTGGTGGAGAACCATCTGGTGATGAGTTCGGTCGCGCAGGGCCGCGATCTCAACGACCGCCGCACCATCGAGACCTTCGCCGAGATCGTGCAGTCGCCGGAGCGGTTGAAGCTGCTCCACTGCCTCACCGTCGCCGACATCCGCGCCGTCGGTCCGGGGGTGTTCAACGGCTGGAAGGGCCAGCTCTTGCGCACCCTCTACTACGAGACCGAACCCTATCTCGCCGGCGGACATTCCCAGGTCGGCCGCGACCAGCGCGTCGCCCACGCCAAGGCGGAACTGGCCGACAAGCTGGTCGACTGGAACGCCGCCGAGAAGGTGGCCTACGTCGAGCGCCACTATCCGCCCTATTGGCTGCGCGTCGACCTGCCGCGCAAGATTCGCCACGCCGAGTTCATCCGCACCGCGACGCGCGAGAACAAGAAGCTCGCCACCGCGGTGATGCCGCACGTCTTCGAGGGCGTCACCGAGATCACCGTGCTCGCCGACGACCATCCGCGGCTCCTGTCGGCGATCGCCGGGGCCTGCGCCGTGGCCGGCGCCAACATCGTCGACGCCCAGATCTACACCACGACCGACGGTCTGGCGCTCGACACCATCTTCGTCGGCCGCGAGTTCACCGACGACCAGGACGAGATGCGGCGCGGCCAGCGCATCTCGGCGCTGATCGAGAAGACGCTGACCGGCACCGAGCGGCTGCCCGAACAGGTGGCGCGCAAGACCGCGGCGCGTACCCGCCTCGAGGCCTTCACCATCCCGACCGACGTGATGGTCAACAATTCCTGGTCGGATCGCTTCACCGTGCTCGAGGTCTCCGGCCTCGATCGGCCGGGCCTGCTCTACGATCTCACCCGCGAGATCTCCGACCTCAACCTCAACATCGCCTCCGCCCACATCGCCACCTTCGGCGAGCGGGTGGTCGACGTCTTCTACGTGACCGATCTCTTCGGCCACAAGGTCGAGAGCCGATCGCGCGAGAAGACGATCCGCGAACATCTGCTGCGCGCCTTCGACGGGCGCGATTCGAAGAAGAGCGAACGAATGTCGGCGTGATCCCGGCGGTTCGATCGAGGCGGGCGGGTCCCGTCCGCCTCGTGGACCGGTCCCGCGACCCGTCGACGTCGACCGCCGGCCCCTCGTAACGGCCCGGGCGGGTCGGACCGGGCGGGCCGGGCCCCGCCCCCCCGGGGGCCCGCCCCGCCCCCGGGCCGCGGCCACCCGCGGGCCCCCCGAACCCGCCGAGCCGAGGCATCGCGTCCCTTGTCGCTCCTGCGCAACGTCCTCACCGTCGGCGGCGCCACCCTCGTCTCGCGCGTGGCGGGCTTCCTGCGCGACACGGCGCTCGCCGCCGCCCTCGGCACCGGCCCGGCGGCCGACGCCTTCTTCGTCGCCTTCCGCCTGCCGAATCTCTTCCGCCGCCTTTTCGCCGAAGGCGCCTTCGCCGCCGCCTTCGTGCCGCTCTTCGTCCGCCGCCGCGGCGAGGCCGGGGACGCGGCGGCGTTTCGGTTCGCCGGCGAGGCGCTGGTCGGACTGACGGCGGTGGTGGTGGCGGTCGCGATCGCCGCCCTCTTCGCCACGCCGCTCCTCGTCGATCTCCTCGCCCCCGGCTTCGCCGCCGACCCGGAGAAGCACGAACTGGCGATCCGGCTGGCGCGCATCTGCCTGCCCTATCTGGTGGCGATCACCGTGGTCGCGCTGCTCTCCGGCCTGATGACCGCCGATCGGCGCTTCCTGGTGCCCGCCCTCGCCCCGGTGGTGCTCAATCTGGTGCTGATCGCCACCCTCTTCGCCCTCCTGGCCGAAGGCGGTGTCGATCCGGACCGAGCGGCGTGGGTCCTCTCCTGGGCGGTGGTGGCCGGCGGCGTCGCTCAGGTCGGCCTTCTCGCCGTCGCGGTCTCGCGCGCCGGCCTCGCCCCGCCGATGGTCGCGCCGCGCCTCTCGCCCGAGATCCGCCGCCTCTTCCGCCTCGGCCTTCCCGGTCTCCTCGCCGGTGGCATGAGCGAGATCAATCTGATCGTCGGCACCGTCATCGCCTCGTCGACCGCCGGCGCCGTCTCGTGGCTCTATTATGCCGATCGCCTCTATCAGCTGCCGCTCGGCGTCGTCGGCATCGCCGTCGGCCAGGTGTTGTTGCCCGAGATCGCCCATCGCCTCGGAGACGGCGCCGGCGACGGCGGCCACGACGTGCAGAACCGGGCGCTGGAGTTCGCCCTCGCCCTGGCGCTGCCGGCCGCGCTGGCCCTGGCGCTCCTCGCCGAGCCGATCGTCTCGGTGCTCTTCGAGCGCGGCGCCTTCACCGCCGCCGACCGCGTCGCCGCCGCCCGGGCGCTCGAGATCTTCGCCGCCGGCCTGCCGGCCTTCGTCCTGGTCCGCGTCTTCGCCCCGGCCTTCTACGCCCGTGAGGACACGGTCACGCCGATGGTGATCGGCGGCGTCGCCGTGGCGGTCAACGTCGCGACCGCGCTGGCCTTTCTGCCCATCGTCGGCTGGCCCTCGGTGGCGATCGCCCCCGCCGTCGCCGGCTGGGTCAACGCCGGCCTGCTCTTCGCCCGCCTGCTGGCGCGCGGTCATTGGCACGTCGATGCCGACCTCCGCCGCCGCCTGCCGCGGCTGGCTGTGGCGGCTGCGGCGATGGCGGCGACGGTATACCTCGCCGGCCTCGGTCTCGCCGATGCCCTGGCGCCCGGCCGGGCTTTCACCGGCAGGGCGGGCGCGCTGGCGCTGCTGGTCGGGCTCGGCCTCCTCGTCCACGGCGGCCTCGTCGTCGCCCTACGGGTGGTCGAACCGGCCCGCCTCGGCGCATTTCTGCGCCGTTCGTGAACCGTGACATGTCGAGCCGTCTTGCTCGCGCCCCGCGGATCGCGCATAACGCGCCCGCCGCTCGATGCGGCGAGGGTCGATGCGAGCCGCCGATGATCGACGGCCGAGACGGAAGCGAGCCATGACCGACGAGAGCCGAGCCACCTTCGAACCCCGCGTCTTCTCCGGGGTCCAGCCGACCGGCAATCTGCACCTGGGCAACTATCTCGGCGCCATCCTGCGCTTCGTCGAGATGCAGAAGTCCTTCTCCTGCATCTATTGCGTCGTCGATCTGCACGCCATCACCCAGCCGGTGGCGGTGTGGGGCGGGCCGACCCAGCTCGCCGCCAACATCCGTGAGGTGACCGCGGCCTTCCTCGCCGCCGGCATCGATCCGGTGAAGCACGTCGTCTTCAACCAGAGCCGGGTGCCCGAGCACGCCGAGCTCGCCTGGATCTTCAACTGCGTCGCCCGCATGGGCTGGATGGAGCGGATGACCCAGTTCAAGGAGAAGGCCGGCAAGGACCGCGAGCGCGCCTCGCTCGGCCTCTTCGCCTACCCGACCCTGATGGCCGCCGACATCCTCGTCTACCGCGCCACCCACGTGCCGGTCGGCGAGGACCAGAAGCAGCATCTCGAGCTGACCCGCGACATCGCCCAGAAGTTCAACAACGATTTCGCCGAGTCGATCCGCGCCCACGGCTTCGGCGACGCCTTCTTCCCGCTCACCGCGCCGCTGATCCAGGGCCCGGCGACCCGCGTCATGAGCCTGCGCGACGGCACCAAGAAGATGTCGAAGTCGGACCCGTCCGACCTCAGCCGCATCAACCTGACCGACGATCGCGACACCATCGCCGCCAAGCTCCGCAAGGCCAAGACCGACCCCGAGCCGCTGCCGAGCGAGGTCGAAGGTCTCACCGGCCGTCCCGAGGCGCAGAACCTCGTCGGCATCTACGCCGCCCTCTCCGGCCGCACCACGGCGGACGTGCTCGGCCAGTTCGGCGGCGGCCAGTTCTCGGCCTTCAAGGCGGCACTGACCGAACTCGCGGTCGATCAGCTCGGCCCGGTCGGCGCCGAGATGAAGCGCCTGATGGACGACACCGCCTACATCGACGGCGTCCTCGAGGACGGCGCCGAGCGCGCCTCGGCCATCGCCCGTCCGGTGATGGACGCGGTCAAGGACATCGTCGGCTTCATCCACTGACGGCCGTCACGCCACACCACGCACGAGGGCGCGCTTCCGGCGACGGGGCGCGCCCTTCCCGTTTCCGCGATCCTGTCCGCCGCCGCGCCGGCTTGCCCCTCGGCCACTCCGGTGGCAGGGTCGGCCCATGGGTCTGAAACGCTCCTCCCTCGAGGCCGGTCACCGGCGCAAGTTCCTGGTCGTCGTCGACGACACGCCCGAATGTGATCGGGCGGTGGTCTTCGCCGCCCGCCGGGCCGAACACACCGGTGGCGGCCTCGTGTTGCTCCACGTCATCGAGGACACCGATTTCCGCGCCTTCGTCGGCGTCGGCGAGGTCATGCGCCAGCAGGCCAACGCCGCCGCCGAGACGGTGCTCGCCTCGGTCGCCGAGCGGGTGCTGGCGCTCGCCGGCATCGAGGCCGAACGGGTGATCCGCGAGGGCGCGCCGGCGGTCGAGGTGGTGCGTCACATCGAAGCGGACGAGGACATCGCCGTCCTGGTGCTCGCCGCCGGGATCGGCTCGGAAGGTCCGGGACCGCTGGTCACCGCGCTGGCCGGACGCGGCGCCGGCGCCTTCCCCGTGCCGATCACCATCGTGCCCGGCCATCTCTCCGACGTCGACATCGCCGCGATCGCCTGATTCGGGGCGATTCGCCCCGCTCCGGCTCCGCGTGTGAACCATTCCCGGCGGAAAATGCCGCGCGAGAGGCCATTCGCACCTCTCTCCGCCCTCCGTCGTCTGGACGGGCGGGCGCGAAGGCCCTATCTGGAAAACGTCCAATCCGGCTCGGGCCTTGACCCCGAGAGAGGAGCGAAGATGTTCATCGAGACCGAAGTCACCCCCAATCCCGCCACCTTGAAGTTCGTCCCCGGCCGCGCCGTGCTCGGCGAGGGCTCGCGCGAGTTCCGTTCCGCCACCACGGCCGCCGCCTCGCCGCTCGCCGCGCGCCTGTTCGAGATCGAGGGCGTCTCCGCCGTCTTCCTCGGCGCCGACTTCGTTTCGGTCACCAAGGACGGCCCCGAGTGGCAGCACCTGAAGCCGGCCATCCTCGGCACCATCATGGAGCACTTCCTCTCCGGCGCGCCGGTCATCACCGGCGGCGGCGAGACGGGCGCTTCGCTCGACGGCTATTCCGAGAACGATCGCCGCATCATCGCCACCATCGAGCAGCTGCTCGAGGAGCGCGTCCGCCCGGCGGTGGCCGGTGACGGCGGCGACATCGTCTTCGCCCGCTGGGACGACGGCATCGTCTATCTCCACATGCGCGGCGCCTGCTCGGGCTGCCCGTCCTCCACCGCCACGCTGCGCAACGGCGTGCAGAACCTCCTCAAGCACTTCATCCCGGAAGTGATCGAGGTGCGCGCCGCCTGAGCGGCGCCCTCGCGGACCACGCCATGATCCTGCTCGCCGTCGACACCGCTCTCGATGCCTGCGCCGCCGCGGTGGCGCGGCTCCGTGACGGCGCGGTCGAGGTCGTCGGCGTCACCGAGGTCATCGGCCGCGGCCATGCCGAGTGCCTGATGCGGGTGGTCGACGACGCGCTCGCCCGCGCCGGTGTCGCCCACGTCGATCTCGACGGCTATGCCGTGTCGATCGGCCCCGGCAGCTTCACCGGCATCCGCGTCGGTGTCGCCGCGGTGCGCGGCTTCGCGCTCGCCGCCGGCAAGCCGGCGGTGTCGGTGACCTCGCTCGAGGCCCTGGCCGAAGAGGGCAGGGCGCTCGTCCCGGCGCGTCCGCTTCTCGCCGTGCTCGATGCCCGCAAGGACGAGGTCTATGCCCAGGCCTTCGACGCCGACGGTCGCCCGCTCGATGCGGCGGTGGTCGCTGCCCCCCCCCATGTCGCCCGCCCGGCCGCCGGCCTCGGCCCCGCGGGGATCGGCCCCCGCGCCCCGCCCCCCGCCGCCGCCGATCCGACCCC